>DATHYU010000001.1:0-3424 GCA_035458965.1 Acidimicrobiia bacterium
ACGGCGTGTCCTCGTGGAGGATCGAGATCTCCGACTACGACGAGCCGGTCGACGTCGAGCCCCCGGACGCCTGATGGTGCGTCCCGCTTCGCGCCGGATGGTCCTCGCGGTCGTGGCCTTCGGTGTGTTCGTGGCCGCAGACGACCTCACGGTGGTGGCGACGACACTGCGAGACATCATCGGCGACCTGGACATCCCGCTCCCCGACGGTCTCGACGACGCCGCCTGGATCGTGAACGGATACCTCGTCGCCTACGTCGCGGTCATGCCTCTGATGGGGCGCCTCGCCGACATCGTCGGCCGGCGGAAGACCTTCGTGGCGGCCCTCGGGCTGTTCGCGCTCGGTTCCGCGTTCCTCCCCCACACCACCACGCTGGGATGGTTCACCGTGGGGCGCGTCGCCACCGCCGTGGGTGGCGCCGCCATGATCCCGGTCGCCCTCGCCGTCACCGCCGACCTGTTCGAGGGTCGCGACCGAACCCGAGCGATCGGCCTGCTCGGTGCGCTCGACGTGCTGGGGTGGGTCTGGGGCCCTCTCTTCGGCGCTCTGCTCGTGCGCTTCCTCGACTGGCGGTGGCAGTTCCACGTGAACGTGCCGCTCGCATTGGCCGGCATGGTGGCCGCCTGGTGGGCGCTCGCCGACGTAGACGCCGGCCGGGCGCGCCGGACGATGGACCTGCCCGGAGCCGCCCTCCTGTCGACCGCCCTCGTCCTCGTGACGCTGGGGCTCCTGGACAGCGCCGACATCTCGGTGGCCGAAGAGCTCGGAGACCTGGCAGACGGCGGCGGTCTCCCCGTGCTTCCCATGCTGATCGGCGCCGGCATCGCGTTCGCGCTGTTCGTCGCTTGGGAGTTGCGGGCCCGTGATGCGCTCATCGACCTGCGCGTCTTCGGGCGGCGTGCCTACTCGGGCGCCCTCGGGACGACCTTCCTCGTCGGCGCCGCGCTCGTGATCGCCATGGTGGACGTCCCGCTGTTCGTCAATCTCGTGCTGGAGACCGACCTCGAGAGTGCCGCGGTGCGATCGGGGATGGTGCTCTCCGCGCTGACCCTGTCGATGGCCGTCTCCACGATCGGAGGAGGGTGGGCGGCGGCCCGGTTCGGCGCACGGCCCGTGACGGTCGCCGGCACCCTCACGTCCGCGGTCGGCTTCGCGCTCATGGCCGCTTCCTGGGACACGACGGTGGCCACGCCGATCATGGCCGTCCACCTGGCCGTCCTCGGTGCTGGATTCGGCATGGTGACGGCCCCGCTCCACGATCGCGCGGTGAGCGTGGTCTCAGCCGACCGAAGGGGGGTCGCCGGCGCGACGGTCGTTCTCGCCCGGCTCGTCGGGCTCACCGTCGGGCTCTCCGGTCTCACGGCGTGGGCCATCCACCGCTACGACACGCTCCGCTCCGCCGTGACGCTGCCACCGCTCGGGGATCCCGGCTACGCGGACGCCGCCTCTGCCGCGCAGGCGTCGATCAGCGCCGACGCCCTCGGGGCGACGTTCGCTGCGGCGGCACTCGTCTGCCTCGCAGCCTCCGCCCTCGCCGCCGCGACGCTCGGGAGGTCCCACGCCGCTTCCTGAGGGGACGGCACGGTGGTCCTCGGAGACGGGGCGAACGACCGTGTCGGATTCGATCGGGAGCGCGCCATCCTGTGCGACATATGAGCGAGATCCCCGCGATCGTCCGCACCGCCTTGGAGCGGCCTGGGCTCCGCGGGCTGCTCCTCGGAGCCTGGAGGAAGTTCTCGGCCGACAGGGCTGCCCGGATGGGCGCGGCGATCGCGTACTACGCCGTGTTCGCCGTCGCGCCCCTCGTGCTCGTGGCCGTGGGCGTCGCCGGTCTCGTGCTCTCCGAGGAGGCCGCCCAGGGCGAGGTGGTCGGACGGCTCGCCGACGCCGTCGGCACGCAGACGGCCGTCTTCGTGGAAGGCCTGATCGCCGATGCCGGAGGCGGGGCCGGCGTGGGCGGGACGATCGTCGGCTCCGTTCTGGCGGTCTTCGCGGCGTCAGCCGTCGCAGTGCAGTTGAAAGGGGCGCTGGACACGGTCAACGACGTTCCGGCCGACACCCGGATGGGTCTTCCCGCCGCGCTGAGAGCGCGAGCAAAGGGCCTCGCCGTCGTGTTGGGCGCCGGAGCCATCCTGCTCGGGGTGATGGCTGCATCTGCGGCGATCGCCGCGCTCGAGGAGATCGCCGGAAGCCGGACGCTCGGCCTGGTCCTCGACTACCTCGACCCGGTGATCGGAGTCGTCTTCGGCGCTCTCGCCTTCACGGTGATGTTCTCGTTCCTCCCCGCCCGCCGGGTCCCCTTCCGCGAGGCGGCCGTCGGGGGCATCACGGCGGCGCTCCTCTTCACCGCGGCGACCCTCGGGCTCTCGCGATACCTGGGATCGGGGGCCATCGGTCGCGGATTCGGTGCGGCCGCCGCGCTCGTCGTGCTCCTCGTGTTCGTCTACTACAGCGCCCAGATCGTGCTCTTCGGTGCCGAGGTCGCTCGCGTCTGGGGGCTTCGCAGAGGATCCGGCGACGCGATCGCCTCGTCCCCCCGCGTGGAAGCGCGCACTCCACCGGCTCCGGGCTGGACGGTGGCCGCGTTCGTGCTGGGCATCCTCATCGGTCGCCGCCGCCGCTGAGCGCGCGCGGTGCCACAATCGGGCCGTGATCTCCATCGACCTCGCCCGCGCCCTCCGCGACGCCGGTCTCGTGTGGCAGCCCGCGAACGGCGACCGCTTCTTCATTCCCGACCGCGACCTGGACGCGCACACCTTCGCGATCGCCGACATGTCCGTGGAGATCCGATCGGTGCCCGGTGGCCGGGAGATCGCCTTCAACGGGGCGGTCGAATGGGCGCTCGACGCGATCCGCAAGGACGAGGTCGTCTGGCTCCCGTCGGAGTTCCAGCTTCGAACGCAGCTCGCCGGCCGCTTCCGCTCCCTCGAGCGCATTCCCGACGGCTACCGGTGCAGCACAGAGGACGGGACCTTCGATGCGGTGTTGGCGACCGACGCGTACGCGCTGGCGGTGCTCGCGACATTGAGGGGCTAGAGCATCGCCGTGCCCCCACGCCGACGGGGGTCGATCCCGAGCTCTTCGGGGTCGGCGAAGTCACACACGGGGCACAACCACAGGTTCCCGAGCCGCAGGCGTCTGGCGTGACAGAGCCTGCAGCGCTCCGCCCGGCCCATCGGACGGGCGGTCGGATCGGACACGGCTTCGAAAGCCCACGACGCCGCGACGCCGACGGTGACGAGCGCCACACCGAACCCGGACACGAACAGGGTGGCGCCGACGACGCCCGCAGCGATGGGCGCGAGCCACATCAGCGCCAACGAAGTCCCGGCGAGGACCATGACCCGCAGCAGGCGCATGGCATCACCTCCACCTCGGACCGGGCCCGACGATTCTCCGGGTCCGGCGGTTCCTCCGCCGGAT
>DATHYU010000002.1:0-3097 GCA_035458965.1 Acidimicrobiia bacterium
ATCGACGTGCCGCAGATGCTGCGCTCCCACATGGCCAAGGTGAGCGGCACGATCGGAGACGACCCGGTCGAAGGGCTGTTCATGCTCGACCTCATCTACAGCCGTCCGGACGTCATGTGGAACGAGATGGGCATGCTGACCAAGGTCCACAACCTGTGGCTCAACTGGCTCGTCGAGTACACGGACGGAACCTACGAGGGCGGCTACGCCTGGCGAGGAAGGCCGGGCTCGGGGTTCGCGGCCGCCTTCCACGTGGTCGACGGCGAAGGCATCGCGCGCACCGACGCAGAGCTGACGACCACCCGGACCGAGCGCGGGTCGATCAGCGGCGTCACCCTCAAGCTGGGCGACGAGGTCACCGTCGAGCTCGAGCAGAACGGGTCGACCGATTGGCCGCTCCACACGTGCGGCATCGCCACGAGGACCAGCCGCGACAAGGAGATCGCCAAGAGCTGGAACTACACCGAGTACTTCCCGGTGAACTGGGGCGACATCTACGGCTACATGGAGGCATACCAGAAGCTCTACGGCCGCCCCGCCTCCTTCCGCCGCCTGATGGACGGCGCCGTCGTCGACGACCAGCAGCGGCTGGTGTATCCGAAGTGAGCGGCGATCCGCTCCTGCCTCCCGAGGTCACGAGCCTCGGGACGCGGCTGCGGTACACGGCGGAGCACTGGGGCGACGCCGAGATCGTGTTCCCCGACGAGCGGGCGTCCTACCGGGATCTCGACCGGCGCGTCGACGAGATGGCCGCCGTCCTGGCGGGCGCCGGCGTCTCCTCCGGCGACAAGGTCGGGATCCTGCTCAACCCGAGCCTCACCTTCCTCACCGCGCTCTTCGCCATAGCCCGGGTCGGCGGCGTCATCGTCGCCATCAACGATCGCCTGAAGAGCGACGAGATCCGCTTCATCGTGTCCCACGCCGACGTGCGGGTGCTGCTCACCACGGACGCCGTGGCGGAGCACGTGGACTTCCCCACGCTGATCACCGGCGCGTTCCCCGAGATCGCCGACCACGGCGGGGGTCCGATCGACATCGAGGATGCCCCGGCACTTCGCCGCATCCTGATCTTCGGATCCGCTCACCCCGGGTTCACGCCATACGAGCACGTCGACCCGGACCGGGGCTTCGTCGAGCCGCCGACCGACCTCGACGACCTCGCCTACATCATGTACACCTCGGGCACCTCGGCCCGGCCGAAGGGCTGCATGATCAGCCATCGGGGCGCCCTGCGCCAGGGGCCGACCATGGCCGAGCGATACCAGATCTCCGAGGGCGAGGCCCTGTGGTGCCCCCTCCCCCTCTTCCACAACGGCGGCCTCGCGATGCTCACGATGGCGATGACCGTCGGCGCCTCCTACGTGCACTCGGGCCACTTCGAGCCGGGCACCGCCCTCCGCCAGCTCGAGGAGGAGCGGGTCACCCACGCCCAGCCGGCGTTCCCCACGATCACCCTGCGGATCCTCGATCACCCCGACGTCGCGACGCGGGACCTGAGCAGCCTGCGCACCATGCTCAACGTCGGGCCGCCCGAGATGCTCGCCGACTTCGAGGACCGCCTCGGCGGCGTGCACCAGATCAACAACTACGGCAGCACCGAGGCGAGCGGGCACATCTCCTCGGGCGACACGCGGGAGCCGCGCGAGATCCGGCTCAGGTCGGGAGGCTTCCCCCTCGAGGGCATGGAACTGCGGGTCGTCGACCCCGAGAGCGGTGCCGACCGCCCCGCCGGCGAGGTCGGTGAGATCCTCTTCCGGGGACCGACCCGGTTCCTCGGCTACTACAAGCAGCCCGACGTCACGGCCGAGGCCATCGACGCCGACGGGTGGTTCCACACCGGCGACCTCGGGGTCCTCGACGCCGACGGTCGGATCACCTACACGGGCCGGCTGAAAGACATGCTCAAGGTCGGCGGCGAGAACGTGTCGGCGACCGAGGTGGAGGCCTTCCTCGTGCAGCACCCCGCCGTGAACCTCGCCGTCGTCGTCGGCGCCCCCGACGCCGTGTACACCGAGGTCCCCGCCGCCTACGTGGAGACCGTGCCGGGCGGGACCATCACCGAGCCCGAGTTGATCGCGTACTGCAAGGGCCGCATCGCGACCTACAAGATCCCCCGCTACGTGCGGGTCGTCGACGAGTGGCCGATGTCGGGCACGAAGGTGAAGAAGTACGTTCTCCGGCAGCGGATCGCCGACGAGCTGGCCGAGCTCGGGATGACCGCCGCGCCGAAGATCTGATACCGGCGCCTAGAGGGCGAACAGCCTCGCCAGCCCGGCGTTGCGCTCGGCGACATACCGCTTCGAGACCGCCGAATCGGGGGCGAACACGTCGAACCCGTGGATGGCGCGGGGGTACACGTGGAGCTCGGTCGGCACGCCCGCGTCGATGAGCCGTCGGGCATAGTCGAGGTCCTCGTCGACGAACAGGTCGAGGTCGGCCGTCGCCATCCAGGTCGGGGGAAGGCCGCTCAGGTCCTCCGCCCGGGTCGGGGCGGCGTACGCCGGCACGTCGTCGGTCCCGTGGAGATCGCCGAGGTACGAACGCCAGCCGATGATGTTCGACGTCCGGTTCCACACCTTGTGGTGCGTGATGAGGTGGCTGGAGGGCGTCACGTTGCGATCGTCGATCATGGGGTACACGAGGAACTGGGCCGCCACCGGGATCTCGCCGCGGTCCCGGGCGAGGAGGGTGAGACCCGCCGCCGACCCACCCCCCGAGCTCGCCCCGCCAACGACGATGCGATTCGCGTCGATGCCCAGCTCGTCGGCGTTTTCGTATGTCCAGGCGAGCCCGGCGTAGCAGTCGTCCATCGGCGCCGGATACGGGTGCTCGGGGGGAAGCCGCCAGTCGACCGACACGGCGACGCACCCGATCGACCCGACGTAGAAGTCCATCGCGGGATCGTCCTGCTCGACCTGGCCGAGCACATGGCCGCCGCCGTGGATCCAGAACAGGCAGGGCAGCTCGCCCTCCTGGTCGGCCGGGCGGTAGATGCGGACCCGGACCTCGGGGTCGCCATCCCAGCCGGGGACCATGCGGTTCTCCCGGGTCACCCCCGGGTCCGGCTCCCAGCGCTCGAGGGCGGCCTGCATGATCT
>DATHYU010000003.1:0-5005 GCA_035458965.1 Acidimicrobiia bacterium
GGTCGGGGCGCTAGCGTCCCTGCGATGCGCCGCCTCGTCTGGTTCGCCATCGTGGCTTCCGGCTTCGGCTGGGGCACGCTCGGCATCGGCAATCGGGCGCTGCTCAACCGGGGCGTCCCGACGTTCACGATCACCGCCTATCGGGGGCTGATCGCGACGGCCGCCCTGGTCGGGTGGCTGATGCTCACCCGGCGGCCGCTTCCCAAGAGCGCCCGGGTATGGGCCACCGCGGCGGTGATGGCGGTCGGGAACATGATCGTGCCCTTCGTCGCTCTCGTGACCGCCGTGGACAACGCCTCGGCGGGGTACGTGAGCCTCATCGTGTCGCTCATCACCCTGTCCACCGCCCTGTGGTCACACGCCCTGCTCGACGACGAGCCGCTGTCGGGTCCCAAGGTCGCCGGGATGCTCCTGGCGGTCGCCGGGGTCGCCGTGCTGGTGCTGTCGGGGGACAGCGGGTTGGTGGCCGGCGGCCGGCCGCTCGTGGCGACCGGCTTCGCCCTCACGGCGGTGTTCACCATCGGGTACGCCCGCATGTACGCCCGGCTCCACGCGAGCACCTACGACGCCGACGCGATCACCGCCGCCCAGTTCCTCATCGGCACCGCCGTGTTGTTCCCCGTGGCATGGACCGTGGACGGGTTCGGATCGGTCCCGACGGGGCTCGACTGGGCCGTGCTCGGCTACGTGGGCCTGGTCTGCACCGTGCTGCCCTTCTTCCTCATGTTCTGGTTGTCGCAGCGCGCGAGCGCCACCCAGACCGCCCTCAGCAACTACCTCGTTCCCGTGTTCGGGGTGATCGGCGGAGCCATCGTCCTCGGCGAGCAGTTGCAGGTCGGCCTGCTCGTCGCCGGTCCGCTGATCGTGGGCGGCGTGGTCATCGTGGACGCGTTGGAGCATCGGCGCCGGACGCGCCGCACGACCGCCTAGGAGACGCCTCCGAACCGGATCCCGGCGAGGTCGGCCATCTCGCGTGTGAAGGTCGTGAGGTCGTCGGGAGAGAAGTCGGCCAGCCGCTCGTGACCGCACGCACGCGCCATGACCTGCATGAGCTCGACACTCGCCACGAAGAACCGGGCCAGGCGCTGGGCCGCCTCGTCGGTCGGCAGCCGCGCCCGGAGGTGCTCCTTCTGGGTGGCGATCCCGACGGGGCAGTTGTTCGTGTTGCATGCTCGCATCCCGATGCACCCGATCGCCTGCATGGCGCTGTTGGCGATCGCCACGGCATCGGCACCGAGGGCCAGCGCCTTGGCGAAGTCGGTGTGGGTGC
The DNA here is from genome assembly GCA_035458965.1 of Acidimicrobiia bacterium. Taxonomy (GTDB): domain Bacteria; phylum Actinomycetota; class Acidimicrobiia; order Spongiisociales; family UBA11373; genus DATHYU01. The sequence continues at coordinate 1,271 of DATHYU010000003.1, forward strand.
GGAGCCCTCCGGTGATCACCAGCGTGACGTCGCCGCGGCTCCGGGAGTCGAGATGCCGGCGTGCCCGGGCGAGGGCCGGGATGGTGGGGACGGAGATGTGGTCACGGAAGAGCAGGGGAGCGGCGCCCGTCCCACCGCCGCGACCGTCGAGGATGATGTAGTCGACGCCGATCGCGAGCGCGGCGTCGATGTCGTCCTCGATGTGCTGGGCCGACAGCTTGGCGCCGATCGGGATGCCACCGGACACCTCCCTGACCTCCTCGGCGACCCGCCGGTAGTCGTCGACGGTGGTGAGGTCGGGGAAGGTGGCCGGGGAGATGGCCGGAGTGCCCGGTTCGAGTCCCCGGACCTCGGCGATCGTGCCGACGACCTTCTCGCCGGGCAGGTGCCCGCCCGTTCCGGTCTTCGCTCCTTGCCCGAACTTGAAATGGAACGCCTGCGCCCGCGCCACCTTCTCGAGGGAGTAGCCGAACCGTCCCGAGGCGAGCTCGTAGAAGTACCGGCTGTTCGCTTCCTGCTCGGCGGGCAGCATCCCGCCCTCTCCCGAGCAGATCCCGGTGCCCGCCAGCTCGGCGCCGCGCGCGAGCGACACCTTCGCCTCCTCCGAGAGGGCACCGAAGCTCATGTCGGAGACGAAGATCGGGATCTCCAGATGGAGGGGTCGGGTGGCGTTCGGCCCGATCACGACGCCGGTCTCGACGGGGTGGTCGTCGAGCAGCGGACGGGTTGCGAGCTGTGCGGTGACGAACTGGATGTCGTTCCACGCCGGGAGCCTGTCATGGGGCACGCCCATGGCCGCGATGGGGCCGTGATGCCCGACCTTCTCGAGGCCCTCGGCGGCGAGACGCCGGATCAGCCCGACGTGGGGCTCGGTCGTCGTGCCATGCGGATCCTGGTACGCCCCCTGGTAGGCGGTGCGGTCCCACGGTTGCGGGTGGTCGACGGCCCAGGCGGCGATCTCGTCGGCGTCCACCACGACCGAGTCGTCCTCGACCCACGACGTGAACTTGTGGAGCCGCTCCGCATCGTCGTAGGCGCTGACGCCCGTGGTGAAGCGGTAGTCCCATCCGTGGAGGCCGCAGACGATGTCGTCACCGACGATCGAACCATCGGCCATGAGCGCCCCGCGATGGACGCACCTCCCGTACAGGACGGAGTGCTCGTCGTCGTAGCGCACGATCACGAGATCGACACCCTCCACCAGCGCGCCAACCGGAGATCGGTCCGGTAGCCCACTCCATGGGGCGATCGTCGTCGGGCGCATCAGGCGGGGACCTTCACCGCACGGCCGCCCTTCCACACGTGGGTGACCCGGTCGGGGTCTCCCCACACCGTGAGGTCGGTGAGCGGGTCGGTGTCGAATGCGATGACGTCGGCGTCGTAGCCGGCCTGGAGGCGGCCCGAGAGCGGCGCCCGGGTCCCGAGGGTGAGCGGCCCGTTGGCGGTGGCCGCCTCGACGGCCTGAAGCGGTGTCATGCCGGCATCGATGAGATGCTTCACCTCGAGCGAGTTGCGCCCCTGGTCGGTTCCGCTGATGAAGATGTCCGTCCCCATGGCGATCGTGACTCCGGAGGTGATGGCCGTCTTCAGGGCCAGCGTGTGGTGGTCGTAGACCAGCCGGGCCTTGCGGAAGGCGTAGGCCGGGACGTCGCCCTCCATCTCCATGAGGCGCTCGATGATGAACCGGGTGGGGACGAGCACGGCGTCGGCGTCCACCATGATCGCGGCGGCCTCGTCGTCGAGATAGCTGCCGTGCTCGATCGTGCGGGCTCCCGCCCGGAGGGCGGCCATGATCCCGGGCTTCCCATGGCAGTGTGCGGCGACCACCCGCTCGGCCCGTTCTGCCTCCCCGACGATCGCCGTCAGTTCCTCGTCCGAGAACTGCTGGTGGATCGGGTGGTCCACCTCGGATATCACGCCTCCCGATGCGCAGACCTTGATGAAGTCCGCTCCGCGGCGCAGCTGTGTCCGCACGGCCTTGAGCACCTCCGGCACCCCGTCGCAGACGACACCGATCGGCGCCGAGTGGTCCGACATGATCCAGTCGAGCGGGAGGCCGTGGACGTCGGCGTGCCCTCCGGTGGTCGAGAGCACCCCGCCGGAGGAGTAGATGTTCGGGCCGGGGATCCTTCCTTCCTCGACCGCCGGGCGGAGGAACAGCCCCTGGCCACCGGGCTCCCGGATGGTCGTGACGCCGCCCATGAGCGTCGCTCCGAGGTCCGCCACGGATCGGGCGGCCTTGGTCGCGACGTGCTCGATGGCGTCGTGCTCGAGATCGCCGCGCACCATCCCGGTGAAGTGGGCATGGCAGTCCCACATCCCGGGCATCACCGCAGGGACGTGGACGACGTCGGGGTCGTCGGGTGCGCCGGCCGAGGGACCGGCATAGTCGATGGTGCCGCCCGACAGCACGACGGTGCCGTTGGGGATCGGGTCACCCGCTCCGGGGATGAGGAGGTCGACATCGATTCGCATCCAGGCACCCTAGGCGGCCGATGGGCGGCCGGGGAGTCAGGAGAAGATCGTCTTCGGGCGCTCCTGGAGCTCTCCGTCGACGTAGACGTCCACCCTCTCGTCGTAGAAGGCGACCAGTCCTGCGATGGCCTGGCTCTCGGGGATCGGATGGCGGTACCACCAGACGATGTCGTCGTAGGTGGTGTCGCCTGCCGTCACGGAGTAGTACTCGGCGGTCCCCTTGTAGGGGCACCGCGTCGTCGTCTCCGAGGCCGTGAGGAGGTCCATGCGGACGTCGGTCTTCGGGATGTAGGTGCGCCGGGGGAGCCCGGTCTCGAAGAGGAATCGCGGCCGGCCGGTCTCGGCGATCGTCACGCCGTCGATCGCGATGCGGACGTGGCGGCTGCTCGGGCGGACGTCGACGCGGGTGTTCGGGTCCTTGGCGTGCACGAAGACCTCCTCGTCCTCCTCGAACCAGGCGTCCATGGCGTCCCAGTCGAGCCGGACGTGATCGATGAGTTCGACGATCGGTGACTCCCGGAACCAGAGCGCGGCTCCCGGGGCCTCCGACCCGCCCGCCTTGACGGTGTGGACGTCGGCGGTGCCCCGGCCCGGGAAGCGGGCGGTGTCGCCGGTGGGGACGAGGAGATCGGTGCGGACGGACGAGGCCGGGAAGTAGTACGTCGGGTAATAGGGCTTCTCCCAGACGAGGAGCGGCGCGGCGGCGTCGGCGACGACCTCCCCGCCCAGGAGAACGCGAACGCGGCGATCGCCGGGTGCGGTGCGGACGCGGCCTCGTGCAGACATCGCGGATCCTGTGGTTGCGGGTCGTTGCATGGAACCGGGAGGAGCGGCCCGACATTCCGGTAGTTTCCGGTCTCATGGAGCTGGTCCCCGGTCCGCCGCCGCAGGGATGGCGCGCGTCGATTGCCACGACCTACGACACCGTCGCCGTCCAACGCGACGAGATGGGTGAGGCCGAGTGGCGCTGGCCGATCGCCGAGCGCGTGCTCGCCACGCTACGGCTCGAGCAGCGGACCCGACTGCTCGAGTTGGGCGCCGGTGTCGGATACACGAGCCGCTGGTTCGCCGATCGCGGCATGGACGTGGTCGCCACCGACCTCGCCCCGGCCCAGGTCGAGCTGTGCCTGGCCAAGGGCCTCGACGCGCGGGTCGCCGACCTGTACGACCTGCCGTTCGAGAGAGAGTCCTTCGACGCGGTGTGGGGCATGAACTGCATCCACCACGTGGCCGATGGCGACCTCGAGGCGGTGTTGCCGG
>DATHYU010000004.1:0-2599 GCA_035458965.1 Acidimicrobiia bacterium
CCCTTTGGGGGCGGGATCGGCGCCGCCGAGCACCACAGCGAGTCGACGGAAGCACTCTTCGCCCACACGCCCGGGGTCAAGGTGGTGGTCCCGTCGGGGCCCCACGATGCCAAGGGCCTGCTGCTCGCCGCCATCGAAGACCCGGACCCGGTGGTGTTCTTCGAGCCGATTCGGGTCTATCGGGCGATCAAGGAGGAGGTGCCCGACGGTGAGTATCGGGTGCCGATCGGCGCCGCTGCGATCGTGCGGCAGGGGTCGGATGCGACGTTGATCGGCTACGGAGCGGTGGTGGCCGACTTGCGGCGGGCGGCGGAGGAGCTCTCCGAGCGGGGCCGGGACGTGGAGGTCGTCGACGTCCGCACCATCAGCCCCCTCGACGCCGACACGATCGTGGAGTCGGTGCGCAGGACCGGAAGGGCGGTGGTGGTCACCGAGTCCCATCGCACGGCGGGCATGGCCTCCGAGATCGCGGCTCTGGTCCAGGAGCGAGCCCTGTATTCGCTGCTCGCTCCCGTCGAGCGGGTCACCGGCTGGGACACGGTGGTCCCCCTGAAGCGGTCGGAGGAGTACTACATCCCGGACGTGGCCCGCATCGTGGCTGCAGTCGAGCGCACCCTGGAGGCCTGATCGTGGCGATGGAATTTCTGCTGCCGGATGTTGGGGAGGGCCTGGCCGAGGCCACCGTCCTCCGGTGGTTGGTGGCGGTCGGGGATCCCGTCGAGGCCGATGCTCCTCTGGTGGAGATCGAGACCGACAAGGCCGTGATGGAGATCCCGGCACCGCGGGCCGGTGTCGTGCTCCATCACGGCGCCGCCGAGGGAGACGTCGTCGAGATCGGGTCGCTGCTCGTCGTGATCGGCGACTCGGACGAGGTGTGGCGCCCGGTCGCAGACGCACCTGCCGCGGAGCAGACGGCCCCGTCGGCTCCCGCCCCCGTCGTCGGCACCCTGGATGGGCCGGACGTTGCACCCGGCGTCACCGCTCTGCCGGCGGTGCGACGGCTGGCCTCCGAACTCGGGGTCGATCTCGGGGCGATCCGAGGGAGCGGACCGGGTGGCAGGGTCACCAGGGCCGACGTCGAAGCGGCCGCCGGGTCGTCCGGATCGGTGGAACGAGTGCCGCTGTCTCCGACCAGAGCCGCGATTGCCCGCAACCTGACCCGCTCCTGGCACGAGATCCCCCACGTGACGACCTACGGCGAGGCGGATGCGGAGCCGATGCTGGCCGCCCGGGCCGCGATCGCCGAGACGTCGAGCCGGTCGGTACCGCTCGAGGCGCTGCTCATCCGAGCGGTGACCCCGTTGCTGGAGGAGTTCGCCGAGTTCAACGCCGCCTGCGACGACGATCACCTCTTGCTGCGCCGGCACTACGACGTCGGATTTGCCGTCGATACTCCGGACGGCTTGATGGTGGCAGTGGTCCGCAACGCCGACGGGCTGGTGATCGGCGACCTCGTCGATGAGGTGCACCGGCTCGCCGCGGCCGCCCGGGAGCGGACCGCAACGGCGGCAGAGCTGCGCGGTGCGACCTTCACGATCAGCAACATCGGTGCGGTCGGCGGTGGCTACGGCACGCCCATCATCCCGTTCGGGACGACGGCGATCCTTTCGGTGGGCCGGGCCGACCCCCGCCCCGTGGTTCGCGACGGGTCGGTCGTGGCCGCCAGGGTGTTCCCGCTGTCTCTGTCGTACGATCACCGGGTGATCGATGGTGCCCGGGGGCGGGCCTTTCTGGCTGCGACGGTGGCGGCGCTGGAGGGTGTCGAGGGTGCCTGAGCCGACCGACGAGACGGCGGGTGCCCGGATCGACCTCGACGAGGTGGTGCGGGAGCTGGCGGCCATCGCCGCCCGTCTCGATGGCCTCGCTCCGGACGACCTGGCCGCTCGAACGGCGCTGGAGGACCGGCGCCGGGAGCTGCACCGGACCGCCCGGGAGGCGGCGTCCGATCCCTCCGATCCGGCGGCCCGGGCGCGCCTCGTCGAGGAGCTGGAGGTGCTGCGCAAGCGGTGGCTCGACCTGCAGCGGGAGCGGATCGACGTCGTGAAGCAGGCCGGCGATCTCGCCGCCGGGAATTTCGGATTCACCGCAGACGCCGTGCGCCTCAACAGGGCGATCGACGAAGCGGGAGGGCGGGCCGAACTCGAGGCCCGCATCCGGCGGCTGCGAGAGCTGCTGGACGAGGGCGGCGGGTAGTGGACGGCAAACGGCAGCGCCGAGCGCTGACGGCCGCGGAGCAGACCATCACGGCCCTTGCGTCGGGCGACGCCGACGCGGCCCGTCGAGGGGCGGAGCGGGCGGCCGATCTCGACCAGCTGGGGATCTACATCGCCTTCTCGCAACTGGCGAGGCGAGCCGCCGACGATCTGGAGCAGGGCCGGGCCGTCTCGGCGCGGATGTGGGCGGCGATCCGTGATGCCCTGGGTCCGGGTCCGCTGGCGCAAGCGGCCCAGCGGCACCTGGACTGGTCGCTGGGGCCCTAGAACCCCTCGGGCCGGAGCAGCGACCGCACCGCGTCGTGGAGGAGCCCGTTGCTGGCGAGGGCGTCGCCGCCGTCGACGACGGCACGGCCGTCGAGGGCGGTGAACGTCCCACCCGCTTC
>DATHYU010000005.1:0-8985 GCA_035458965.1 Acidimicrobiia bacterium
CAACCGGCGCGACCCCCGGCAACGGACCGAAGCTCGGATCCCACTCACCCACCGCCGGCACAACCGGCGCGACCCCCGGCAACGAACCGAAGCTCGGATCCCACTCACCCACCGCCGGCACAACCGGCGCGATCCCCGGCAACGGACCCAGCGCCGGATGCCAATCGAGGCCGGGCTCAGCGATCGAAGGCTGCGCTACCGGTTCCTCACCCCCACCCCTGACGATCAGCCACGTCACCCCGGCTGCCACCAAGCCCGCAGCGACGAGTGCGGCGACCCAGCCGATCCAGCCACGAGGCGGCCGCGGTTCGATGACGGTCGGCGGCTGGACTTCGTGAACGACGGGCGGTCGGGCCTCTTCGTGAAGCTCATGCTTCTCACGGAGGTCACTCATGATGCTCCTCCTCTCAGGGGATTCGTCTTCTCCCACCGCGGACAGAGCCCTCTCACTCACATAGAGCGTCGAGTGGTGGAGTCATAGGACAGGATCCTCGAGCCTCCGGCACGAGCAAGGAGCGGGTCCTTCGTCAGCCCTCTCCGGCGGGCTCGAAGGACCATCCGAGGATGTCGTGGACATCCGTGAAGCCCGGTTCGGTCGACGCAGTGAACCCCAGCCAGGCTGCGCCGTCGTCGAGCCGAAGCCGCCTGTCGAGATCGAGATCGACCTCGAGGATCGGGGCCTCGCCGCCGTTCAGGAAGAGGGTCAGGGTGCCGGGTGTGTAGTCGATCCGGACCGTGTGAACCTGGTCGTGCCATCGCATGCCGGGGAGCGAGACCCACCCGACGAGGGCCCGCCCATGGGTCGTGTTGACTGCGGTGCCCCGGGTGTGGACGGCGATGTGGTTGCCTCTCGGGTCGTTCTCATAGTCCTGGTACGTCGTGTCGAACTCGACGGCGACGCTGTTGGGAAGGCCCTTGTAGCCGATGCCGGACGCCACGCCGTCGGGGGGAAGGCTCGAGCCGCCTGCGTTCTGGATCACGAAGGCGAAGCCGTCACCGGGGTTGACCTCCCGGTCGGTGAGTTGGAACGCAAAGGTGGTCGTGAAGCCGTTGGCCACCGGTTGTTTGGTGGGAAGCCACGCTGCACCCGCCTGGAGTCGTCTGCTCTCCGTCGTGAGTCGGACGCCTCCGTCGATCGCCGTCGCCGTGCCGACGAGGGTGAGCTCGCCAGGATCGGCGATCTCCCAGCCGGTCGACGAGGGGGCAGCCGAGGTGGCCGTTGCGAGCTGCGTCGTGGCCGGTGCCCTGGTCGTGGTGACGGTCGTCACGGTCGAGGGCCCGGACGACTCCGGTCCTCCCTCGGACAGGAGGCCGGCGATCACGGCGATCGATGAGCCGGCCAGCGCAAGAAGGCCCAACAGCGGCGCACGCCTGCTCCGACGTTCCGCGACCGGCCCCGGCGGCACCTCGCGACGCGGGCGTCGCGCAGGGGCCCGTCGGGCGCTCGGCCTCGACGAAGCCGCTCTCTCCCGTGACGCCTCGCGGGAAGGCGAAGGAACCCCAACGTCCGACGGCTCAAGGGCGTCGTACGACACCGGTTGCCGTGAGGCACTGGCCGCCTCGACCGGCGGTTGGGCGCGGTGCCTCGCCTCTCGCACCGCCGCCTCACTTCCGGGCTCCGCATCGGACGCGAGCGCCTCCCGAGCCGCCTGCACCAGATCGATGCTGCTCGGCGGTCGTTCGACCGCGCGTTCCCCTTCGCGGACAGTCCCGTCACCGCCGGGCTCGGCACCGGAGACGAAGGCGTCCCGGGCCGCCCGCACCATGTCGGCGCTGCTCGGCGGTCGTTCGACGTCCTCTTGCATCCACCCTCCCCCGCCGCAGAGAGATCCCTCGCGACAGTTCGGCTACGAGAAGCCTAGAGAGGGTCGCCGCAAAGCCGCCGCCCGACGCTCAGGCCGATGCGACTGCCTCACGACCCCTCGCCGGCACGCGCCGCGGCGTCGGCAGCCCGGCTCGCCGCACCGAGATGATGACGACCCCGCCGAGGATGAGCGGAAGGGCGGCGAGCGCGTGGCCGCTCACGGACTCGGCACCGAGGCCGAGGCCGAGCCCCATCGCCACGATCGGGTTGACGTAGGCGTAGCTGGTTGCCAGCGCCGGTCGGACGGTCTCGAGCAGGTACATGTAGGCGCTGAAGGCGACGATCGAGCCGAAGACGACGAGGTAGGCGAGCGCGAGCCAGGCCTCGATCGACGGCGCGCCCGTGAACCGTTCGCCGCGCGCCAACCCGAGCACGATGGCCACGGCGCCCCCCGCCATCATCTCGGCGGCGACGCCGGCGATCCCCGGAGGGAGATCGAGCCTGGGCCGCCGGACCGATCCGAGGGCCCACAACACGGGGGCGGCGATCATCACCGCGGCTGCGGACGGGTTCGCGGAGAAGTCTCCCTCGAAGCTCAGCAGGCCGACACCGGCAACGCCGACGGCGATCCCCACCCACTCACGACCGGTAGGCCACGAGCCCATCGCTCCACCGATGAGAACGGTCCAGAGAGGAATGGAGGCGGCGGCGGTGGCCGCGATCCCCGAACCGATGCCGCCCGCCTCGGCGACGGCGACGAGACCGGTGCCCCCCACGACGAGAAGCGCACCGACCTCGAGAGCGGAACGCCACTGCCGGAGGCCGATCCCTGTGACCCGGCGGCCGGTCACGGCGGCGAGGATGGATCCGGCGACCAGGAACCGGATTCCGATTCCCACGAGCGGCGGGAACCCGGTGACCATGTGCTTGATGGCGAGGTAGGTCGACCCCCAGATCAGGTACACCGCCGCCAGGGCGGCAGCCAGCCGGTATCTCCCCACGTCACACCGCCTGGCGCACTCGGAAGGAGCCGCCGGTGCGGCGGTCGGCGGGCTGCGATTCGCGCCGGCTTCGTCGCGCCGTCGCGATGCGGTCCCTCCGGAGCGACTCCCGCTCCCCCACGATCGTCCCGACGATCTCGATGGTCAAAGGGTGCATGACGGCCTCCTCGTCCCCCGACACGAACCCTTGCGGGTTCGGGCATAATGAATAACAATGCCTTTAGACCATTACATCGTACCTCGCGCACAGTAAGGAGTCAAAGAGATAATGGATGATTACTCCGGGTTGAGCCTGGCGGTCGATCTGGCCAACAGTTTCGAGGTCTTCGACGGCCTGGAGCACCTGAGGACGGTTTCCGACCTCGCCGCGTTCGCCGTCGATCACGACGTCGACCCGGGCAAGGCGACGGCCACGGACCTGGACCGGGTGCGCGCAGCCCGGCGCAGCCTGCGCGACGCGATGCTCGCCGGCGACGAGCACGTCGCCGTCGACGCCCTCAACGCGCTCCTCGCCGGGTCCCATCCCCTCCCCCGGATGACCCACGGCCCGGACGGGGTGTGGGCGTTGGGATTCGCCGATCCCTCCGCCTCCCTGGCCGACCGCATGGTGGCCGAGGCCGCCGGCGGCGCGCTGCAGGAGATCGCCCAACACGGGCTTCGCCGCTTCAGCGAGTGCGGCAGTTCGACCTGCGAGGACGTGTTCGTCGATCGATCGCGCAACCGTTCGCGCCGGTACTGCACGTCGAACGTGTGCGGGAACCGTGAAGCCCAGCGCGCCTTCCGCGCCCGCCAGGCGGAGGAAGCCGGCGACGCCGAGGCGCCGTCCGGCTGAAGCGGAACTGCCGGACTCCGACCGACCTCACCCAGGCGGCCCCTGGAGGACGGCGGCCATCCAGTCCTCGTGATCGATCCCGGCATCGGGGTCCCAACCGTGGCGCAGCCAGGTGACGCCGACGGCTTCGAACTCGGCGACCCGCCGCAGGTCGCCTCCGATGGCGATGTCGAGAGGAGCATCGGAGGTCCGGTGCCGGGCCGCGTAGTCGGCGAGCTCGCGAACCAGGCCCGGGGTCGGTTCCGAGTATTCGCCGTTCTCGATCGAGAAGAAGATGGGAGCCACCCCGTCCCACTGCGCCGCCCGACGGACCGGGCGCCTGCTCGGCCACATCGCGGCCACCCAGATGGGGATCCTCGGCTGCTGCACGGGCATCGGCCGGAACGTGACCGACTCCATCTCGTAGTGCCGTCCATGGAACTCGTACGGCTCACCCGTCCACAGCCCGGCCAGGATCTCGAGGCCTTCGTCGAGCATCTCCGCCCTGACCCGGAGATCCTCCTCGCCATGGAAGAGGCCCAGCTCGGGGCCCAGCGCGCCGCTGCCGACTCCGAGGGTGAGGCGGCCCTCGCTGAGCAGATCGACGCTCACGCACTCCCGTGACAGCTTCCATGGGTGTCGTCTCGGCAGAGGCGTGACCAGGGTCATCAGCCTGATGCGGTGGGTCACCATGGCGGCCGCGGCGAGCAGCACCCATGGGTCGGCCACCTCGAGCCCGTCCCCCGGCAGGATGTGGTCCCACACCGAGATGCCGTCCCATCCGGCGTCCTCCACACCTCTGGCGAACTCGGCGAACTCCCTCGGGTCCGCCCATCGACCGAAGTTCGGGACATCGACACAGAACCGCATTCGTCACCGTCCAAGAACTGCAGGGCCGCGCGTGGTGCGGGGAGGCGACCACCCCCTCAGGGTATGCGCGCCCTCGCTCGCTCCTCAACCGGCCGACCGGGAGGGCCGCTTCGTACAATCGGCATCGTGCCCGAGGTATTCGATCTCGAAGCGATCCGAAGCGCCGTCGACGAGTCGGAGGTTGTCGACGCCGTCGAGCAGGCCTTCGTCGCGTACAGCCGCGGACTCGCCGACATCCCGCCCGTCGGCCTCCTCCACTTCGACGATCCGCCCGGCGACGTCCACATCAAGTACGGGGTGCTGCGCGGCGACGACGCGTTCGTCGTCAAGGTCGCGTCGGGCTTCTACGAGAACCCGAGCCGCGGCCTGCCGACGAGCGACGGGGTCATGCTCGTCTTCGAGGCCGCCACCGGACGGCTCGGGGCGGTGCTCCTCGACGAGGGGTGGCTGACCGAGCTGCGCACCGGCGCGGCCGGCGCCGTTGCGGCCCGGCACCTTGCGCCGCCGATCGAGCGGATCGGCATGATCGGGGCCGGCGTCCAGGGACGCTTCCAGCTCAGGGCGCTCGCCCGGGTGACCGACTGCCGGGACGTCCTGGTGTGGAGCCGCAGTGCAGACCGGGCTGCGGCCTATCGCGACGAGCTCTCACAGGAGGGCTGGGAGATCTCGATCGCGGCGACCCCCTCCGAGGTCGCCGCGGCCTCTGATCTCGTCGTCACCGCGACACCGGCACAGGAACCCGTGCTGTTCGCCGCGGACGTCCGGCCGGGGATACACATCACCGCCCTCGGTTCGGACAACGTCGGCAAACAGGAGCTCGACGCGCAGATCCTCGGGATCGCCGATGTCGTCGTCGCGGACAGCGTCTCCCAGGCCACGCACCATGGGGAATGCGCCGCGGCGATCGCCGCCGGGGCGATCGAGCAAGGCCAGATCGTGGAGCTCGGCCAGGTGATCGCGGATCCGGGACTCGGCCGGACGAGCCCCGATCAGATCACGGTGGCCGATCTCACCGGCGTCGCCGTCCAGGACATCGCCGTCGCGCGCATGGCGTACCGCGCGCTCGTCGGCTGACGGCTGCGGGCCACAGCCGCCTCGAAGCGAGAGCCCGAGTTGGGGAGCCGGTGACCTAGCCTCAGATCGATGCCCGACGCCGCCGCCTTCTTCGACCTCGACCGGACCCTCATCAGTGGCTCGTCCGTGTACACCTTCGGCCGGATCGCCTGGAAGAACCGACTCCTCTCGACGACGGAACTCCTCGACGATGCCTGGAAGGCGGTGGCCTTCCGCTTCCGAGGGAGTACGGACGAGGGCGCGAGCAACGTCCGTGACCGAATCCTCGGCGCCATCGAGGGCGTGCCGGTCGAGATGCTCGAGAATCTCGGCGACGAGATCATCCCGAGGCTGCTCGACAACGTCCGGGACGAGGCGCAGGGATTCCTCGACCTTCATGCCGAGGCCGGTCGCGACACCTACATGGTGACGGCATCGCCGATCGAGATCGTGGCTCGGCTCGCCGCCGAGTTGGGGATGACCGGAGCGATCGCCACCGTCGCCGAGATCGAAGACGGCCGGTACACGGGCAGGCTCGCCGAGCCCTTCTGCTACGGGCCCGGCAAGGCCACCGCCATCGCACGTCTCGCCGAGCAGAAGGGATACGACCTCGAACGGTGCTACGCCTACAGCGACTCGGCGAGCGACCTGCCGATGATGGAGATCGTCGGCCACCCGGTGGCCGTCAACCCGGATCGGACGCTCGAACGGACCGCCCGGGAACGGGGATGGCCCGTGGTCGAGTTCAGCCGGACCGCCAAGAGGGCGATCCGGATCACGTCTGCGGGGGTCGGGTCGGCCGGGCTCGCCATCGCCACCTACTTCCTCGGCCGCTACCACCAGCGCAGCAAGGCCTGACGGCGCGGCCGATCCTGCAGGTCGACCTCACCGGCCTCACCGGATCCCGGTGTCGTATGCGATGTCGACGCCAGCCAGGTCGGCGTCGATGACGACCACCTCTGCCTCGGGAGCCGTCCCCATGAGGCCCTCGACGGGCTGGGGGCTGAAGGTGTAGGCCGCCGGGGGCAGCACCACGGAGAAGGTCCCGTCCTCCCCCGTCTGGATCCGGGCCACCCAAGTCCCATCGGCTGTCTCGACCTCGATGACCGCGTCCTCGACCGGTCGGTCGGCGCAGGCCGGATCGGGCGGCGTGCGCTCCACCGGGCAGACGGGCCCGGCGTGCACGTACCCGCTCACGACGAACCCGGGCGGGGTGCTCGTGACCGAGCCCCCGTCGGACGGCCCGCCACAGGCCACCACGCCCGCCAGAAGAACGAGCACTCCCGCGATGCGAGGCTTCATGCCGATTCGACGGACGCCAGGAACCTTCGGTTCCCGATGAGATGAGCGGAGATGGGCCGGCGTGGCGAGCGTCGCCGTTCAGGAGGTCACTGCGAGCTCCTGCGGACCCGTGACTTCACCTTCGGGTCGAAGGTCGTGGCCGAGTTGAAGGGCCTGGAAGACACCACGACCGGTATGCCGTCGACTGGAGCGCCTGAGCGGGCTCAGCGCCCGAGAAGGGCGCGGCTCGCCGCCTCGGCGCGGCCGACAGCGCGGGCGAGCCGGTCGGGAGTTCGGACCTCGGGACGAGCGCAGTACCACCCGACGAGCATCAACGACCGCATTGCGACGAACAGGTCCAGATCGGCCTCGTCGATCTGGTGCTCGCTCCGATACCCCTCGACGAGGGACCGCCGGGCCGTCTCGAAGCTCGCTGATCCCGACAGCGGCTGGAGCGCGACGGCCAGCTCATGGGCATGGAAGCCGAACCCTGCGTCGTCGAAGTCGATGACGGTCATGACATCGCCGTCGAGCAGCAGGTTCCCGAGGTTCAGGTCGGCGTGGATCAGCCCGAAGCGGCCGGGCCCCGCCTCCAGGTCGGCGAGCCGAACGCGCATCTCGCGTCGCGCCTCGACGAGGAGCCTGCGGGTGGCTGCGTCCAAGAGATCGCAGTCCCAGAAACGGCCCCAGAGCGGCCGTTCGCCCACGAGCCCGTCGGCGTCCCACCGGCGTCGTCGGAACCACGGGGGCGGTTCCCATCGCTCGGTGTGGGTGCGAATGCGGGCGGCGATCTCGCCGATCTGGCGGTACCAGGCTTCGAGGTCGGCGTCCGGCTCGTCGACGAGCTCGGAGACCGGAGTGCCCTCCACCCAGGAGACCAGGCCGATCTCGCGGTGCTCGCCGGCGAGTTCGACGGTGATGTGGTGCGAGCCCTCCAGCGTGGGAACCGCCCTGGCGACATCCAGACCGGCATCGGCGAGCGACCGCACCCATGCGACCTCGGACTCGAGCTCGATCCGGTCGTTGTACCCGGGCCGGTGCATGCGCAGGACGAACCGTTCCCCGTCGTCCGCGACGACCGCGCACGAGAGGTTCTCGCCTCTCACGATCAGGCGCACGGAGGCAGGGTCGCATCCCCACGCCGGGAGCGCCCGTCGCGCCGCAACGAGGATCTCCTCAGTGGGGAGCATCGCCGAGAGCGTCCGCGAAGCCGGCGAGGAATGACTGCGCGTGATCGGAGTCGAACACGAGCGGGGGGCGGATCTTGAGGAGGTTGGCGTGCCTCCCGGCCCTGCCCATGAGCATCCCGCGTCGCTTCAGCGCCTCGACCATGGCCGCCGCTCCCCGTTCGTCGGGATCGGTGGTCCCGGGCACGACCCAGTCGACGCCGACGAAGAGGCCGTGACCCCGGACGTCGCCCATCCGCGGGTCGTGCGCCTGGAGGGCGCGCAGTCCCGCCAGCATCTCCTCGCCCACCCGTCGGGACTGCGCGACGAGCCCGCGTCTCTCGATCTCGTCGAGCACCGCGTTCCCGGCGGCCGCCTGCAGCGGGCTCGCCGCGAAGGTGTTGAAGTAGCGATGCCCCGCCCGGAACGCCGAGACGACGTCGTGCGACGCCGCCGCCCCCGACACCGGGACGCCGTTGCCCATCGGCTTGCCCATCGTGACGACATCGGGCATGAACCCGCTGCGCTCGTACCCCCACCACTCGCCGGTCCGGCCGAACCCCGCCTGCACCTCGTCGGCGACAACAAGGCCCCCGGCGGCGTGCACGGTGGCCATCATCTGCTCGAAGAACCCCGGCGGAGCCTGCGGCAGGCCCTCGTTGGCCAGGATCGGGCACAGCACGAAGGCGGCGAAGCCGTGTCCGTCCGCCTCGAGGCGTTCGATGGCCTCCTCCAGGTGCCGGATCGAGAGGCGGCAGAGGTCGTCGGCGGACAAGCCGGGCTCGGGCGGCCGAAAGAGATCCGGTGTCGGGATGGACCGGACCGCATCCCGTTGCTCGCCCGCAGGCAGGCGGGTCATCGCGGCCACCTCTGCCGAGTTCCCGTGGTAGGCGGCATCGGTGCAGACGATGCCGCGCCGCCCCGTCGCGGTGCGGACCATCATCAGCGCGACCTCGTTCGCCTCGGTTCCCGAGCACGCCATCACGATCGAGTCGATCC
>DATHYU010000006.1:0-10152 GCA_035458965.1 Acidimicrobiia bacterium
TCAGAGGACGACGCCGAGCAGTCGGCCGTCGCGGCCCACCACGGGAACAGGACCACCCTCGAGGAACTCCCGCAACTCCTCGACGGCCTCGACGGCCTCGACCGCCTCGACCGACACAGGGGGCTCCATCACGTCGCCCACGGTCGCCGAGCCCGGCCTCTCCGTGAGATCCGCCGCCCGCACGATGCCCACCAGCACACCGTCGTCGGCGACGGGGACCGAGCGGTGGAGGACGACACTCCGCGCCGCGCCGAGCGCCATGTGACGCCCGATGGCGAAACCGGCCGGGTCGACGGCGACCTGGAACGCCCGACGCACCTCGTCGCGGACGACGAGCGAGCCGCCTGGTGTCTTCACCACGAGGCGGTGGCCGGGACCGAGGATCTGCCGTTGGATCCACGAACCGCCGGCGGCACCGACGACGAGCAGGGTGCCGGCGTCGAGCGTCTCGATCAGGCCTGTCGCCGACCCGTGCCGTATCGCCCGCCGGCCGAGGCCCGGTGCCGAAGCGGCAAGGGCCTCGAGGCGGCTCACGGCGGTTGCTTCCTCGTCGTCCGATCGGTAGACGGTGGCGAGATCGCCCGGAACCCCCAACGCCGTGGCCACCGTCGCGGCGACCCGGGCGGCGAGCCCGGAGTGGGGCCCGTCGGCGACCGCCGCGACGACGGACCGGACCCCGTCGGCGTCGAAGTCGTGGGGAACGATGGTCGGGACCAGATCGAAGCTGGTCAGCCGTCTCGCCACGAGCGCATCGGCACCGGCTCGGATGCAACTCCGCTGGAGGTCGCCGTCGATGCGGATGGCGCGATCGCCGGCGAGCAGGGCGGCGACCTCGGCGCATCCCCTGCCGCGCGTCCACACGACACGGGACAGCTCCGCACGGGAGGACGGGATCACACGGCCCCCGCCATCGCCGCGACGACCGGCCGGAGACCGGGCGCAGCCACGCCCTCGACGAAACGATCGGCCTTGCCTCCGATGATGCACCCCCCTGCGCAGAACGGTGTCAGCGTACCCACGGCGCCCGCCTCCGCCCGGGGCATCGACCGATCCTCAGTCGAGATCGATGCGCTCGGGGCCTTCGTCCCGGTCCTCGTCACCGTCCGCCCGGGCGGTGTTGACCTCCTCGAGGAAGGCGCTCAACCCCGCGACCACCTCGAGAGCCGCCTTGACCAGATGGACGCCGGCTCGCTGGAGGCCCCGCTTGGCGGCATCGCTCAGCTCACCCATGTCGCCTCCCTCACCCATCTGCGGCTCCGAACCGGACCCGCAGATGGCCGCCCTCGAGCCCGGCACCGCGCACCTTGCGGCGCTTCAGCGAGTCGGGGAGGACGAGCGACCGGCGATAGGGCCCGACGGTCACGTAGAGCTCGTCGTGATGGCGGATCACGTCGACCTCTCCCTTCTCGGCGAAGGGGACGCGCAGGACGAGCGCGACCTCGTCGCCGGTCTGCTCGATCCGAAAGGGCTCTCCGACGGAGAGCCGGTCGGTGGGGTCCCGGTCCCGATAGAGCTCTTCCCCGACGAGGCGGAGCTTGTCGAGGCCCACCATCTCCTCGTCGAACAGCCGCAGCTTCAGGATCTCGACGTCGGCGAACCCCTCCTCGACCGTCAGGAGGTGCTCTTCCTGGACCTCCCGCCACCGCTTGAAGTAGGGATCGGTGACCTCGTCGGGAAGGATGCGATTCACCACCGCGGCATCGACGGCGTAGCCGAAGAGCCCGAGGTAGGTGTACGTCCGACGCGCCTCGGCGACGACCATCTTCTCGGGGTTCACCACGAGCCGTGCGCTGGTGATGTAGGGGTTGGCGAGCACGCTGCGCACGCCCTCGATGCGGGCGTAGAAGCCCTCACCGGCCTGGAAGACGTCGTCGCCCGGCAGTGGCATCGAGATCAATCGCGACATCACCGGCCGCACGACCTTGGCGACCTTGCGCTCCATCGGGAAGAGCTTCTCCATGTACCACGAGAGGGCGTCCGGGAGGCTGAGGAGGCGAAGCGTCTCCGCCGTGGGGGCGCAGTCCATGACGACGAGGTCGAAGGCCTTCGACTGCACGTGGTCCTGGATCTCGGCGAGGGCGAACAGCTCGTCCATGCCGGGGAAGACGAGGAGCTCCTCGGCCTCGACCCCGCTCAGCCCTCCCCAGTCGAAGAGGTCCGTGAGGTAGTCGCGCACCGTTCCCCAGTAGCTCTCCAGGCGCCGCTGTGCGTCGATCTGCTGCCCGAACAGCCCCGGGGAGATCTCCAGCGGATCGTCTCCGAGAGTGCCGTCGAAGGCATCGGCGAGCGAGTGGGCGGGATCCGTCGAGGTCACCAGGGTCCGGTAGCCGAGCTCGGCCGCCCGCAATGCGGTGGCGGCCGCCACGGTGGTCTTGCCGACGCCGCCCTTGCCCGTGATGAGGAGGACGCGCATGGTCAGGCGCCCTCGCGATCCTCCGCAGTCTTCTTGAGACCGCGCAGGGCCGAACCGACGATCTGGCGCTCCGCCTGGCGGCGCAGGAACCCGGGGACGACGAAGGCCGGCTCGACACGCAGGGCGTAGACGATCTCGGTACCCCCGTCCTCGAGGGCGTTGAACTGGTAGTAGCCCTCCATGTCCTTGATGTCGCTGCCGGGGATCGCCTGCCAGCTGATGCGGCCGGGACGGTCGTACTCGTACTCGAGTTCGTATCGGATCCGCTTGATGAAGCCCTCGACCTCGAAGAGAGCCTTGGCGGCAAGCCCGTCCTCGTTCTGTTCGAGGACCTCGACGCTCGACACGCCCTGCGCCCACTCGGGATACGCGGCCAGATCGGCGGCCACGTCGAACACGGTCTCCGGTGACGCCGACGTCTCGGTGCTCTTGACTGTGCCTTCCACGTTTGCTCCTCGCTCCTCGCCTCAGCGTAGCGACGGCGTGCGCCCACTCACCCCGGCGTATCGCAGCAGGTAGGTCACCGATTCGTCAGGGTCGGGGTGGGCGTCCCCGAACGCGGCGAGGCCCCGTTCGAGCTCGTCGCCGCCGACCGCCTGCAGCGTGCTCACGAACCGGCCCCGCACCCCGGCCTCCCACGATCCGGCGGTCCGGACGACGCGTTCGTCCTCGGCGACGACGCCCACGTCCCGGCATCCGCTCGCCCGGAGATACTCGGCCAGCACGGCGGGATCCGGGAAGCGCGCCTCGTCGATCTCGCCGATCGTCGGGAACCAGCGGGCGAGGAAAGAGCGGCGAGCGTGGCCGGGACGGAACGTCCACACCGCCACGAGGGCCCCTGGACGGGCGACCCGGACGGCCTCGTCGAGCATCCGCTCCCATCCGCCGTAGTGGATCGCGGTGTGGAACCAGACGAGGTCGGCCACGCCGTCTCGCAGCGGGAGACGGCGGGCGTCGCCGACCACGGCCCGAACGGCGCGCCGCTGCGACGCCTCGGCCGCCATGGCCGGCGACCGATCGATCACGATCGCGGCCGCGCCGGTCGCCGCGAACCGTTCGGCCTGGTGGCCCCGTCCCCCGCCGACGTCGACGGCGAGCCGGCCAGGACCGAGCGCCGCCCGGCGGGCCCCGCGGTCGGCCCGGTGCAACGCGGCCGCCGACGAGGGGCGATGGGCGTACCCGGCGGCCAGGACGTCGAGGTCGTAGCCCCAGGACTCCTCAGCCATGCCGGATCGGACGCCCCGTCGCCCGGAAGTATCCGACGTTGCGACAGCGCGTCCCGCCGACGCGCCATTCGGTGGCCTGCGGCTGGTGGACGTCCCCGAAGTAGTGGAAGGCCGGCCGCATCTCGAGCACGTATTCGAGGATCGCCTGCGACTCCTTGGCGCGACCTCCGATGACGTCGTTGGAGAGTTGCCGCACCGCAGGCGGAACATGGGTGCAGAGGATGTCCACCGGGCCGAGGCCGGCGAGCTTGGCGCGCATCTCCTCATCGCTCACCTCGCCGGGAACGCCGAGGTTCGGCATCCCACCCCCGGCGAACCCGACGCGCAGGCCCTCGATCTCGACGACCTCGCCGTCCACCCAGCGTGCCGTCGGCGGCAGCGCCGCGCGGAGCATGTCCGGCCGGTCGACGTTCCCGTGGATGATGTAGGCCTCGGCGCCGTCGAGCGCATCGCGGACCTCGGCGTAGGCCTCCTCGGTCCGACGCTGGTACTCGTCCCGCACCCACTGCTCGCGGCCCGACGAGAACTCGCGCCAGACCCGGCTTGCGCCGTCGCGGTCGCCGTTCGCCCGCAGGTGCACGAGTTGCGCCACGAAGTCCTTCCCGGCGACGTCGGCGAGCATCCCGTCATATGTGCGGTAGTCGATGAAGTTGAGCAGATCGCCGAGGACGAGGAGTGGCTCGCCCGCCTGTGCGACCCCGGCCAGGGCGTCGTTGGCACCGTGGACGTCGGCGACGAGCAGCATCAGGCGAATGTACCCGTGAGGTGGCCCAGGGCGTCGTCGATCTCGGCCCTGACGTCGTCGTGTCGTTCGCGTCGACGGCGTGCCTCCAGCGCGCGGCGGGCGGCCGGGCCGCCGAGGCGGCCGAGCGCCCAGGCGGCATGGAGCCGCAGGAGCCAGTCGGGATGGCCGAGGTACCCGGCGGCGACCAGATCGGCACCGACTCCCCCGGCGTTGCCGAGGGCGACGAGGGCGTTGCGGCGCAGGTAGCGCGCGTCGCGGCGGGGGACATAGAAGTGGGCGTGGCGGTCGAGGAGCGACCGGTCGTCGAGCGCGAGCAGTCCGCCGAGGTCGACCCGGCCGCGGGGCGGGCCGGTGAGCGATCGGATCCCTGGCGGGCAGGCGTCGAGGCAGTCGTCGCATCCGTAGACCCGGTCACCGACGGCCTCCCGCAGCTCGGAGGGGATGACGCCCGGCGCCTGGAGCCACGTGGCGAGGCAGCGGCGGGCATCGAGCCGCTCGCCGTCGAGCGCTCCGGTGGGGCACGCCGGGATGCAGGCCGTGCACGTCCCGCAGTCACGACGCATCGGCTCGTCCACCGGGAGCATCGCATCGGTGACGACGCTCCCGAGCAGGAGCCAGGGCCCGGCGCCGGGGGCGAGCACGAGCGTGCTCCTCCCCCACCACCCGACGCCCGCCCGGACGGCCGCTGCGCGATCGACGAGCCGGTTGTCGTCGACGAGCACCTCGGCACGGAAGCCCGCGTCGCGCAGCGCGTCCGCTGCCGCCTCGAGGGCCGAGCGCAGTGGCGCGTAGTGGTCCTCGGTCGCGAACCGGGCGATGCGCCCCGTGCCCGGCGCTCCCGGGCCCGGCGACCCCGCCTCGGCGGCGTACCCGTGCGCGCCGACGACGAGCCGCTCGGCCCATGGGAACGACCGGCGGACGTCCGTGGCGACCCCGGGATCGCCGTAGGTGAACCGGAGACCGCCGTGGCTCCCGTCGATGACGCGGCGCTCCATCTCGCCGCGCACGTCCGGGAAGGGATCGGCGGTCGTCACGCCCCAACCGTGGAGCGGGGACAGGGCATCGGCGATCAGCGCGGTCGTCTCCACGGACCGAGGGTACGCGAGCGGGTCGTGGCCACCGCGAAACGTGTCACACCCGCTTCGTAGCGTGCAGCGCGATTGATCATGGAGGATCGAGGAATGCGGATCGACTGCGACGAATGCGCCATGCAGGACACGGTCGCGTGCCGGGACTGCGTCGTCGGGTTCCTGCTCCTGGACGTCGCCGGCCCGATCGAGGTCGACGAGGACCAGGCGGGCGCCCTCGAGATCCTGGCGGATCACGGGATGGCCCCGCCGCTGCGGCTGGTGCCCCGCGTCGTCAACGAGTAGGGCTCAGGCGGTGCCGGTCCGCCCGGCCGGTGCGGCGAAGAGCTCGGGGAACCAGCCCCGGAGGAAGCCGTACCCGCGGTCGTCCGCCCACTCGCGGACGAGCGCGACGGCCTCCGCGGTCGACGGGTCGTCGCGACCCACGAGCGCGGCGAACAGGCCTGCTGCCGTGACCAGCGGGAGCCCCGGGTTGATGCGGCGCACGAGATCGATCGCCGCCGTGAACGCGGCCACGGCCGCGGCCCGTTCGCCGGTGACGGCGGCGTGGGCGCCGTCGAGGACGGCGAGCTGCGCCGTCATCAGGCGGCCGGGGACACCGTGCTCCTCGACGTAGGCACGCGCATCCCGGGTCGCCGCGGCGTCACCTCGCCGGGCGGCCGAGAGGACGATCAGTTCCATGGCCCACATGACGTGGACGCCCGGGTACGCCTCGACGGTCGCCCGGGCGGCCTCGTCCGCCTCGGCGAACCGCCCGGCGAGCAGATGGGTCGAGGCCAGGAACAGGGCGGCCGAACACGCCAGCTGCGGATCGTCGACACCCACGTACGGCCCGATCGCCTCCTCGATCACCGTGGCCGCACCCGGCTCGCCGCGATAGAGCCCGATGAGGCCCTCCTTGAGCCGACGCGTCCGTTGCCAGAACTCCGGGATGTCCTCGCCCCTGAGTACGTCGAGCGCCGCCATTGCGCCATCCAGGTCACCGCCATCCACGTGAACGTCGGACATCCCCGCCGCCCGCTGGAAGCGATGCGACCGGTCACCGACCCGGTCGGTGATGGCGAGGGATCGGAGCCCGGCCTCACGCGCCGCCGCGGGGTCGATGTCCTGGAGGATCACCGAGAGGTTGTTGGCCGCTCGCCCGACGAGCCGGGGCAGGTCGTGGTCGTCGGCCAGGTCCGCGGCTCCGCTGAGCAGGACGATCGCCTCCTGGCGGCGGCCGCCGTTGCCGAGTGCCGTGCCCTTCGTGATCAGGGCGTCGATGATCGTGGGCGTGAGCAGCAACCGCTCCGCACTCACGAGGGCACGGTCGCAGACGAGCACGGACTCGTCGCTGAGGCTGTTGAGCATGAGGATCCGGCCCATCTCGGCGAGGAATCGAACCGCCTCCTCGGAATCGTCGGCCGGATCGACGTCCTCGAACACCGGGCGGAGGATGGCCAGCGCCTCCGGCGACCGGTACTGGCCTCCGAGCTCGGCGGCGGTGAGGCGGACCGCGCGCATGACGCCCTCGCGATCTCCCACCGACTCCGCGTGGGCCTGCGCCATGCTCCCGAACTCGATCGCGCCGTCGGTGTCCCCGAGCCGGCCGCTCGCGACGGTGGCCCGCTCCCAGAAGGGCGCCCGGGCGGCGTCCGACTCGGCGATCTCGAGCGCGCGGCGGCACAGCGAGAGGACCTGGTCGGAGGCGTGCAGGGCCGCGGAGCGGTCGGCGGCCCGGGCGAGGGCGCCGAGCGCGCGATGCACCAGGCCGGCCGAGTCCGCCCCCGAGTCGCGAGCCGACAGGAGGTGTGACGCCACCGCCATGGCCAGCTCGGGCTCGTCGAGGCTCTCGAAGTACTCGGCCACGCGCAGGTGGGCGGCGTGCCGGTCGCCCTTCGAGATCCGGCCGTAGGCGACCTCGCGCACCACGCTCTGGACGAACGAGTACTGGCCGCGCTCGGGCGAGCGGGGGTCGTCGTTGAGGGAGAAGAGCTCTTTGCGCACGAGGTCCTGCATCTCGCGGGCGACGTCGTCGACGCGGTCCCCCCGGAGGGCCACGAGCCCTTCGAGCGGGAAGGTCTGGCCGAGGACTGCGGCATCCTGGACGAGACGCCGCTCGGCGGCGTCGAGCCGATCGAGACGCGCCCCGATGACGGCCTGCAGGGAGTCGGGGACCGCGAGATCGGCCAGGTCGCCGACCACGCGGAACCCGTCGCCGTCCCGGACGACGTCGCCCGAGGCCGTGAGCATCCGCAGGAACTCGACCGCGTAGAGCGGGACGCCCGCCGCCCGTTCGACGACCGACGCCACGGCCGCGTCGGGGAGGCCGGGGATCGTCCCCGTCACGAGGCTCGCCATCGCGGCGTCCGACAGCGGCACGAGCCGCAGCGAGGCGGCCGCGAACCGGCCTGATCCCCACCCCGGATGACGATCGAGCAGCTCGGGCCGGGCCAGGCTGATCACGAGGATCGGATGCTCCTGGGACCGCTCGAGCAGCTCTTCGATGAACTCGAGGACGCCCTGGTCCGCCCAATGGAGGTCTTCGAACACGAGCACCGTCTGCCCGCGGTCGGCGATCCGCTGGAACAGCGTCCGGATGCTGGCGAACAGCTCGGAGCGATCGCCCGACGGCAGCTCCCCGAGGCCGAGGAGCCCGCTCAGCCAGGGCTCCAGCCACCGGCGCTCGTCCTCGTCGTCGATGTGCTCGGCAAGGGCCGTGCGCAGCTTCATCTGGCTCTTCGGGGCCTCGTCGGTCTCGGCGATCCCGCAGCGATGCCGCACCATCTCGCCGAGCGACCACAGGGGCAGGCCGTCCCCGTACGCAGGCGACCGGCCGTGGTGCCAGTAGGTGGTCTCGGGGAGCCCGTCCACGTACTTGAAGAGCTCCCAGGTGAGCCGGCTCTTGCCGATGCCTCCGCCGCCGACGAGCGACACCAGCCGCGCCCGCCCGTCACGGCCGACGGCGTTGAACTGGTCCTTGAGCAGCCGCAGCTCGTCGTCGCGACCGACGAACGGCGGCTCGAGGGTGTCGGCGCGACGGCGGCCCCCGTGCCCGGCGACGACCCTCTCGACCCGGAAGACCGGCACCGGCTCGGACTTGCCCTTGAGATCGTGGGTGCCGCGGTCGGTGCACTCCATCACGCCGCGAACGAGCTCGTGGGTCGGTCCGCCGATGAAGACCGACCCCGGCTCGGCGATCGACTGCAGTCGTGAGGCGGTGTTGACGAGGTCCCCGACCACCAGCCCCCGATCGTTGCCGCCCGGCCCCACCGAGGTCTCACCGGTGAGCACCCCCGCCCGCAGCCGGAGCTCGGGGACACCGATCTCCTCGCCGAGGCCCGCCGCCATGTCGACGAGGTCGAGGGCCGCCCGCACCGCCCGCTCGGCGTCGTCCTCGTGGGCCTCGACCGCGCCCCACACGGCCATCACGGCGTCGCCGATGAACTTGTCCACGACACCCGAGTACCGCTCGACGATCGCCCGGGACTCGTCGAAGTACCGGGTCAGCATGGCCCGCACCTCTTCGGGGTCGCGGCTCTCGCTGAAGGGCGTGAAGCCGACGAGGTCGGCGAACAGGACCGAGACGAACCGGCGCTCGGGGATCGTGGGCGACGGAGCCGCAGCGGCGGGAGCAGGGGACGCCTGCGGTGCCCCGAGCGGCGTCCCGCACTCGGGACAGAACTTGTTGCCCGGCGTGTTCGCGGCGCCGCAGCCCGGGCAGACGGCCTCCAGCGCCGACCCGCACTCGGCGCAGAACTTCTGGCCGGCCGCTGCCGGCGTCCCGCACGATGAGCAGTCCATGGGTTTTCCTCCGGACGATTGAGCGTACCCGAGTCGGGCTAACGCTTCCCGGTCCAGTCGACGAGCGCCTCCGACCACAGTGCCAGGGCACCCGCCGCCTCGGTGGCCTCACGGACCCATCGGTCGCTGCTGAGGACGATGACGGGCCCGGACAGGGTGGCGGCCAGCCGGGCGATCTCCTCGTCGGCCGGAGTGCCCGGGTCCGTGAACCGGACCTCCGGGCCGGCGGCGCCCGGGACCGGTGGGGCCGCCCCCACCGACGAGTCGTACACGATCACGATCCGCATTGGTCCTGCCGCGATCGGTGACAGTCGGCCGATCTCGAGACCAAGACGGCGCCGGGCCGCGGCCGGCTCCCGGCTGCCGGTGAGATGGAACCCGGCGTTGTAGCCGTCAACGACGAGCGTCAGCGGGGTTCGTTGCTCGACGAGCCAGTCGATCGCCTCGTGACGGTCCGGCCGGGCTCCCTGGGGGAGCCGGAGCGGCGACCTGCCGGGCTCGACGGGCTCGGCGGCGCCGACCTGAGCGACGCGTGCCATGCGCGCCAGTTCGTCGAGGTGACCGGCGAGGACGGCGGGGTCGGCGCCGAGCCACCCCGGGCCGGTCGTCGCCTCGATCAGCGCCGCCTCGAGGGTGCTCCGCTCGCGACGCAGCTCCCGCTCGACCCCGATCAGGCGATCGACCTCGGTGGCGGTGCGGTCGGCTTCGCGGCGGGCCTCCGCGACCGCGGCTTCGAGCTCCGCGATGCGCCGGACCGCCGTCGCATCGACCCGGGCGTCGGCCGCCGAGGCCGCCCTGCGACGTGAGCGTTCGTCGTCCAGTTCGCCGCGGAGGCGGCGAACCTCGGCCTCGAGCTCCGCCGTGCGAGCCTTCGATGCCGACCGCGCCGCCTCGATC
>DATHYU010000007.1:0-3347 GCA_035458965.1 Acidimicrobiia bacterium
GAAGGCGGCCATGACGGCGGCCAGACGCCACGCCCAGGTGGCGCCGTCGGCTTCGGCCCGCGGCTGGCCACGCCACGCGTCGGCGACCGCGAAGACCCGCTCGAGGGCGAGCAGGGCGTTGACGACCACGAGGAACCACAGCCACCGGGGCTGGACGAGGACCTCGACGATCCCGGCGACGCCGTTGCGGCGCACCTCGAGCACGATCCAGACGACGCCGCCGATGCCCAGCAACGCAGGCAGCGCGAGGAGGAGGCCGCGCACGCGGCGGCCCGCCCGCCACTGGCCGAGGCCAGGGATCAGCGCCGACCACAGGGCCGACCGCTCCGCATCCGGCGGACCGTGCCACCGCTGCTCGTCGGGCACTCCTCGTCCCCCCTTTTCGAACCACCACCGTACGTCAGGGCCCTGAGTACGGGACAGAGGCAGAGGACCCCCGGCTACGACGCAGGGGTCGAAAGGACCTCCGGGCCGTCCTCGAGGAGCTCCCCGAACCCGGCGGCGTCGAGCACCGGGACCCCCAGCTGCTCGGCCTTGGCGAGTTTGGAACCGGCGGCCTCGCCCGCCACCACGACCGAGGTCTTCTTGGAGACGGACCCGGTCACGCGGCCGCCTCGGTCCTCGACGGCGATGCGAGCCTCCTCGCGGGTGAACCCGTCGAGGGTCCCCGTGAGCACGACCGTGAGGCCTTCGAGGAGCCCCGTGTCCACGCCCTCGGGCTCGGGATCCGACAGCCGGACCCCGGCCGATCGGAGCTTGTCGACGAGGTGACGATTGGCCTCGTCACCCGCCCACGACCGAATCGAGCCCACGATCTCGGGCCCCACGCCCTCGAGCGCCGAGAGGTCCTCCTCGGAGGCGTCGAGGATCGCGTCGAGCGCGCGGAATCGACTCGCCAGCTGCCGGGCGACGGTGTTGCCGACGTGGGGGATGCCGATGCCGAACAGCAGCCGCGCCAGCGGCCGGTCCCTCGCCGCCTCGATCCCGCTCATGAGGTTGGCCACCGAGGTCTCGCCCCATCCCTCGAACCCGACCAGATCGCCGGCCTCGAGCGTGAAGATGTCGGCGGGATCGGAGACGAGACCCTCCCGCATGAGGAGGTCGACCGTCTTGTAGCCGAGCCCTTCGATGTCGAGCGCGCTCCGACCCGAGAAGTGGGCGAGCCACTCTCGCACGCGGCTCGGACAGGCGAAGCCGCCGGTGCAGTACGCCTTGGCATCGCCCTCCCGGCGCTCGATCGGGTTCCCGCAGAAGGGGCAGGTCGCCGGCATCGACCACACGGCCTCGTCACCGGACCGAAGCGACGGAACGGGCGCCACGACCTCGGGGATGACATCGCCCGCCCGGCGCACGACGACGGTGTCGCCGATCCTCAGGTCCTTGCGGGCGATCTCGTCCTGGTTGTGGAGCGTGGCGTTGGTGACGGTGGCCCCGCCCACGAAGACGGGCTCCAGCACCGCGTAGGGCGTGACCGCGCCGGTCCGCCCCACGTTGATCTCGATCGAGCGCAGGATCGTCGTCTGCTCCTCGGGGGGGAACTTGTAGGCGATGGCCCAGCGCGGGCTCCTGGCGGTGAACCCGAGCTCCGCCTGCTCGGCGAGCCGATCCACCTTCACCACCACGCCGTCGGTCTGGTACGGCAGGTCGTGGCGGTTCGTCTCCGCTCCTTCGGTGTAGGCGACGACGCCGGCCAGGTCGTCGACGTGGTCCGACGCCGGGTTGACGGGCAGGCCCATGTCGCGCAGCCACGCCAGCTCCTCCGAGTGGGACCCGATCCGGGGCCCTCCCTCGACGTACCCGACCTGATACACCCAGATCGCCAGACGGCGCGAAGCCGTGACCGTCGGGTCCTTCTGGCGCACGGCGCCGGCCGCGGCGTTGCGGGGGTTGACGTACAGGCGCTCGCCGGCGGCGGCCTGGGCCTCGTTGAGCTCGTCGAAGGCCGGGATCGGCATGTACACCTCGCCGCGCACCTCGAGGACGGCCGGCACCCGCTCCCCGAGCAGGCGCAGAGGGATCCCGGCGACGGTGCGGAGGTTGGCCGTCACGTCCTCCCCCGTGACCCCGTCGCCGCGGGTGGCGCCGACGGTGAGCACGCCGTCCTCGTAGGTGAGCGAGACGGCGAGGCCGTCGATCTTGAGCTCGCAGGCGTACCCCGACGGAGCCCGGCCGAGGGTGCGCTCGAGCCGACCGGCCCAGGCCTCGAGGTCCTCGGTGGCCTCCGCGTTGTCGAGGGAGAACATCCGCTGGCGGTGGGCGACCTCGCCGAAGGTGCTCTCGGAGAGAGCGCCGACCCGCTGCGTCGGCGAGTCCGGCGTGACCAGCTCCGGATGCTCGGCCTCGATCGCCTCGAGCTCCCGCATGAGGGCGTCGAACTCGGCGTCGGAGATCTCCGGGGCATCGAGCACGTGGTAGCGGTGGAGGTGATGACGGATCCGCTCCCGCAACGCCTCGATCCGCTCGACGTCGCTCAATGGAGCTCCTCGGCGACCTCGGCCGTCCGGCGCGCCACGACGAGGGCCTGATCCTCGGTCAGCCCGCTCATGCCGCAGGCCGGGCTCACCCACGCGTCGCCGAGGCGGCGGAGATCGGCGCCCGCCATGACGAGGGCGCCCTCGATCCGGCGGATCCGGGACACGAGGAGATCGAGCGACGGCAGTGGCGGCGGGACGGTCGGCACGGCGCCCCAGATGATACGAGTTCCCTCGGACACGGCCCTGGCGAGGTCGTCGATCGACCTCTCGAACCCCCGGCCGATCGCGCTCGGATCGAACGACAGCGACGATGGGCGCAGGTCGAGCAGCGCCGACCAGGGGGCATCGCCACAGCAGTGGATGCCGGGACGCAGCGGCAGCCGGTCGAAGATCTCGGCGAGGACCTCACGCGCCGGGCCGACGTCGACATCGGGGTCTCCGGTCCCCAGGGCGGGCTCGTCGAGCACGAGCACGACATCCACGTCGGGCCGGGCCCCGGCGATCCGCGCCAGATGGGAGGCGATGCGGTCGACGAGGCCCTCGACCACACAGGACCACAGATCGTCCCCGCCGGGATGACCGCCGGCCAGCATCGCCAGCCCGAGCGTGACGGGACCGGTCGCCTGCGTCTTGACGGTCGCCTCGATCGTGGCCGCAAGACTCACCTCGGCGCCGACGAACGCCTCCGAGCGGTCGCCCTCCCGAGCCCCGAACTCGAGCCCGAGGGCGCCTCCTGCGCCGCACCCGCACAGCCCGTCGCCCCACTGGAGGAGCATCCCCTCCTCCGGGTG
Organism: Acidimicrobiia bacterium; assembly: GCA_035458965.1. Lineage (GTDB taxonomy): Bacteria > Actinomycetota > Acidimicrobiia > Spongiisociales > UBA11373 > DATHYU01. The sequence goes on from DATHYU010000007.1 coordinate 3,266, forward strand.
TCGGTTCGGCAGCTGCGCCAGGTACGGGATGTCGGCGGTGCGGGCGACGAAGGACGCCGCCTCGTGGGGATCAAGATGCGGG
>DATHYU010000008.1:0-3889 GCA_035458965.1 Acidimicrobiia bacterium
GGCGAGCTCTTCGGTGTCATGGCGGTCGTGACCGACATGCGGGGCCGCCCGCTCACCGAGGTCGCCAACCCCTGCGGCTTCTTCTCCGCCATCCACGACCGGCCGGGCGTCCTCGACGCCTGCATCGACGGATGGCGCCAGCTCGGGGCCGACGGCGGTCTCGGTCCTCGGATCGTCCCCAGCCATCTCGGATTCCTGTGCGCCCGGGCCTTCGTGCGCGTCGGCTCCGAGCTCGTCGGGATGGTCGTCGTCGGTGGCTTCGCCCCGAAGGGGTGGCCCCCCGGCGATCCGGACCTCGAGCGCATCGCCGCCACCGTCGGCCTCGCCGCCGACGATCTTCGCCCGCACGTCACCGGGGTGTACGACCTCGGCGAGGACGAGCAGCGGCACATCCTGCGCACCCTGCCCAAGATCGCCGACCTGATCTCCCAGCTCACGGCCGCCCGGAGCGAGCTGGTCGCCCGACTCGATCGGATCGCCGCCCTTGCCGGGCCGGCGACACATGCACAAAGGAGCACATCGTGAAACGTCTGCTCGTCCTCGGCGCCGGAACGGCCGGGACGATGGTGGTCAACAAGCTGCGTCCGAAGCTCGATCCGGCGCAGTGGCGGATCACCATCGTCGACGAGAACGAGACCCACTACTACCAGCCGGGTTTCCTGTTCATCCCCTTCGGCACCTACACCCGCAGGGACGTCGTGAAGAAGAATCGGGACTTCGTGCCCCCGGGAGTCGATCTGGTGGTCGGCGAGATCGACCTCGTCGAGCCGGAGGAGAACCGGGTGAAGCTCGTCGACGGCACCGTCCTCGAGTACGACCAGCTCGTCATCGCCACCGGCACGCATCCCCGTCCCGAAGAGACCCCCGGCCTGACCGGCGGCGAGTGGCGTAGGTCCGTGCACGACTTCTACACGCTCGAGGGGGCCGAGGCGCTGGCCGAGACCCTCAGGACGTGGAAGGGCGGCCGCCTGGCCGTGAACATCGTCGAGATGCCCATCAAGTGCCCGGTCGCGCCGCTGGAGTTCACCTTCCTCGCCGACTCGTTCTTCCACGACAAGGGCATGCGCGACAACGTCGAGATCGTGTACGTCACGCCGATGTCGGAGGTCTTCACCAAGCCGATCGCGGCGCAGCACCTCGGCAGGCTGCTCGACGACAAGAAGGTCATGGTCGAGTCCGACTTCTTCCTCGAGCGCGTCGACGCCGGCGAGCACAAGCTCGTCTCGTACGACGAGCGCGAGGTCGAGTACGACCTGCTCGTCACGATCCCGATCAACATGGGCGCCGAGTACGTCGCTCGCTCGGGCCTCGGCGACGAGCTCAACCACGTGCCGGTCGACAAGGGCACGTTCCTGTCGACGGATCACGACAACGTCTTCGCCATCGGCGACGCGGCGGCCCTGCCCACGTCGAAGGCCGGATCCGTCGCCCACTTCGCCGTCGAGGTGTTCACGGAGAACTTCCTGCGGCACATCGACGGGCTCGAGATGACGGAGCACTTCGACGGTCACGCCAACTGCTTCATCGAGTCCGGGCACGGCAAGGGCCTGCTCATCGACTTCAACTACGACACCCAGCCGCTCCCCGGCAAGTACCCCCTCCCGGGCATCGGCCCCTTCTCGCTCCTCAAGGAGACCGAGGCGAACCACTGGGGCAAGATGATGTTCAAGTGGGTGTACTGGAACGTCCTCCTCAAGGGCAAGCCCCTCCCGCTACCCCACGAGATGCTGATGGCCGGGAAGGTCCGGGAGGAGGCGTGATGGCGACCGTCACGGCCGATCCCACCACCCTCGAGGCGAAGATCGACGCGCTGGCGTCGCAGGTCGCCGAGATCGGAGCCGAGCTGCGCGAGCAGCGCCTCCGCCGTCAGGCCTGGGACGAGCTCCGCGCCGACCTGGCCCCCGTCGCAGGCGGCCTCATGGAGAACCTGACCCGCGAGCTGGAGGACGTCCAGGACGACGTCGACCCGGCCGACCTGCTGCGTCTCGTCAAGCGCCTGGCGCGCAACACGGCGCGCATCGACGCGACGCTCGAGCGGTTCGAGAGCGCCATGGATCTCATCGAGGACGTCGGCCCGATCACGGCGGACGCGTTCCTGAAGCTGACCCATGGCCTGCAGATCCTCGACGAGAGGGGCTACTTCGGCTTCGCCCGGAGCGGGCTCGGTGTCGTCGACCGGATCATCACCGGGTTCACCGAGGAGGACGTCGACAGCCTCGCCGAGAACGTCGTGCTCATCCTCAACACGGTGAAGGACATGACCCAGCCCGAGATCATGGGTCTGCTCCAGAGCACCGTCGTCGCCCTCGAGGAGGAAGTCGTCGAGACGCCGTCGATGCGCCGGCTCTTCAAGCTCATGCGGGATCCGGGTGTGAAGCGGGGCATCGCCCGGTTCCTGCGGGCCATGCAGTCCGCAGGAGGCGGAGGCGCCTCCGAGAACGAATCGATCAACGAGTGATCAGGAGGGAGAACCCATGCCCACCACCACCATCGCCGGAAGCGACGTCCAGGTCGACGAGGAAGGCTTCCTGACCGAGTACGACGAGTGGAACGAGACCGTCGGCGAAGCACTCGCCGCCGCCATCGGCATCGAGATGACCGAGGAGCACTGGCGGATCGTCAAGTTCCTGCGTGAGGACTATCTGGAGCAGGGCGAGACCGCCACGATCCGCCGGGTCTCGACGGTCGGCGGCTTCCCCACCAAGTCGCTGTTCACGCTGTTCCCGAAGAAGCCGGCGAAGAAGATGGCCTACGTCGCCGGGCTCCCGAAGCCCAAGGGCTGCATCTGACAGCCGACGGTCGACAGCCACCAGCGAGAAAGGATTCACATGACGGACACCCAGGAAGCCCCGGCGATCGTTCCCGACTTCGGTGACGATGCGAGCGGTGATCGGAAGATCTGCTTCATCTGCTCGAAGGGCAACCTCGACATGGCCTACCCGGCCCTGATCATGGCCAACGGCGCCCTCGGCGAGGGGATCGAGACCCACATCTTCTTCACCTTCTGGGGCATGGACATGATCAACAAGGAGACGATGCACGACCTGAAGTTCACCCTGCTGGGGAACACGGCGATGCATCCTCCAGGCCACTTCAAGATGTCGATGCCCCAGGGCCTCGGCGGCCTTCCCGGCATGACGCGCATGGCGACGAAGATGCTGAAGAAGCAGATCGCCGACCAGGGAGTGCCGGAGATCCCGGAGTTCCTGGACCTGCTCGCCGACAGCGGCGCCCAGATGTGGGCATGCAAGATGTCGGTCGACATGATGGGCCTCGAGATGGAGGACATGCACGAATCCGTCCAGGCCATCATCAACGTCACGGAGTTCATGGAGCTCGCCGAAGGGGCACAGGTGATCTTCGTGTAGCACCCGCGCCCGCGCCTGCGGCCGCCGACGTTCCCTCCCTGGGGTTCAGGCGGTCTCGCGGCGGCGACGCGACGGAGGACGACGGGACCCGATCCCCTGGTCCCGTCGTCGCGTCTGCCGGCGGGCCTGCTCTGGATCCCGGCTACGCGAGCCCGAAGTCGGCGCGCTCGTCGGCCGCGACGGCCTCCGGTGCCCTGGCCATGTGCTTGCGGTAATCGAACCCGAGCCGGTACGTGGGCTCGACCTCGAGGATCACCCGGTTGGGCGTGTCGAGGGCCTTCGTGAAGGCGTCGGCCGCCGCCGGGTCGGTGGGGCGCAGCCGGCGGGCGATGGCCGGGAGCAGCCAGTCCTTGGTCTCGCGGTCGGCGCGGACCGTGCACCGTCCCTTGTAGGAGACGGTCCGTTTCGGTCTGATCGCCGTGCCCGCGCTCGAGATCGTGATGACGACGGCCGGGTTCCTCCGAACCGCGGCGACCCGCTTCCGCTGGTCGGTGCAGGTCAGCCAGAACCGGCCGTCGTGC
>DATHYU010000009.1:0-2674 GCA_035458965.1 Acidimicrobiia bacterium
GATTCCCGGGAAGGACTCGGGCGCCGCGCGGGTTGAGGCCGGGGAGCACGATCCGAGGAGCACGATGAGCGCCGACTTCCTGCCCGTTCTCGCCCCCGACTGGGAGGCGACCCGGGCGACGCTGCACCGCTACGCCCAGGCCGTCGGGGTCGTGCCGCGCGTCCATGCCGTAGCCGACCCGCGGTGGTGGCATGCGAGCCTGAAGGTCCGGCCCACCGGTCTGGTCACCGATCCCATGCCCCTCCCGGGAGGCGGCTCCGCCCATCTCCGCATGGATCTCCGGGACCATGCCGTCCATCTCGAGACGTCGTTCGGAGACCACAGGGTGTTCTCCATGACGGAGGGGACGACGAGCACTTCGTTCGGCGACCGCATCCTGGGTGCCGTGGCCGACCTGGGTCTCGACGGACGGTATGCCCGCGAGCGCTTCGAGAGCGACGATCGCGCCCCCTACGACCCGGCCGCGGCCGAGACGTTCTGGTCGGCGCTCGTGAACGTCGCGTCGGTCTTCGAAGAACATCGGCTCTCCCTCGACGGCACCGTCGGCCAGGTCCAGGTGTGGCCCCACGGCTTCGACGTCTCGACCGAGTGGTTCGGCACCCGGACCGTCGACACGAAGAGGCATGGCGCCGTGCAATCGGTGCCCTCCCAGTTGAACCTCGGGTTCCACCCCGGGGGCGACGAGGCGTATTTCTACTCGAACCCGTGGCCGTTCGAGGGTGCCCGGTTGCTCGGCCAGGAGCTGCCCCATGGCGCCCGCTGGCACACCGAGGGCTGGAAGGGCGCCTATCTGCCCTACGGGAGCCTGGCCGGCGACCCCGAGGCGGCCCGGAGACTGCGCGAATTCGCCGCCCGGGTCCACGAGCTCGCCGCTCCGAGCCTCACCGCCGACTGACCGCGGGCGGAGACCCCTCCCCGGGGGAGCGGAGTCAGGCCCGCTCGAGGACGGACGTGTGGAGCGGACCGTGCTCCCACGACTCCGTCACCTTCCATCCGACGGTCGCAGCCAGGTCCCGCAATTCCCCGGTCGACAGCCACAGGAGATCGAACCACCCGGTGGCGAGGAGCCCGCGCCGGATCCGGATGGTGACCTGGCCCGCCATCCGCCCGTTGCGGCGGTTCTCCTCGTGGATCGCCAGGTGATCGGGGTCGGTCGTCTGGTACGGGTCGAGCATCGTGCCGATGATGCGGGCTCCCGGCCGGCTCAGTGCACCGATCGCGTCGAAGAACCGCGGGGCGGCCTCCGGCGAGCCGATGAGCCCGAGGTTGCATCCGAAGAAGAGGAAGGTGTCGAACCCGCCGGCCGCCTCGTCGACGGTGCCGAGGAAGGTCTGGCGGATGCCGCGACGTCGGCAGACCTCGATGGCTCCGGGAGACACGTCGAGAGCGGTGACGTCAACGCCACGGTCCTGCAGATGGAGCGACGCGCGCCCGGCCCCGGCGCCGACGTCCAGCACGGATCCGGTGATCGCCTCCATCGCCTGGTGCTCGGTGGGGCTCCATGAGCGGAGGTCCCCGAAGTACACGTCGGCGGCCGCCGGCTCCACGTATCCGTCGTCACGCTCGATCACATGCCAGCCCCGATCCTCGCGCTCGAGGTGGGAGAGCAGCGCCTCACCGAAAGCGTCACCGGTGCGGATCACCAGGGCCCTCAGATCAGGTGGAAGTCGGTCTGACGCCCGTCGAGCCATCGGATGCCGGCGGCGTCGAGGAACGCCTCCTCCTCGAGCATGACCGCCACGTCGCCCCAGCCGGGCACCGCGGAGACGGCCTGCAGCTCGATGGAGTACGCCGTGTCGGGGTGCAGGGCCAGATCGCCGGCGCCCGCAACGCCGTCCTGGCGATCCCACAGGCCGATCGTGGGACCGGCCGCATGGCCGTGGAGACCGATGGGGTGCGTGTAGATCCGGGGCCTCAGGCCTTCGACCCCGGCAGCCGCCAGGGCGTCGCGGAGGACATCGTTCCCCGTGCGGTCCGGACGCATCTCGGCGAGGAGCAGGTCCTGGACGCGATTCGCGGCGGCCAGCGCCGTCCGGAGGCCGTCGGGCGCCGAGCTCTCGCGCGGCCGGAGCACGTAGCCGTGCTGCTGCTGGTCGGTGTGCATCCCGAGGTGGACGATCCCGAAGTCGACATGGACCAGATCGCCCGGCTCGACGACCACGGGAACCGGCGTCGACCAGAAGGTCGTGCGCGGCACGCCACCGGCGCGCTGGACGGAGACGGTGGGATGGAACCAGGAGGTGAGCCCGAGATCCCGAACCCGCTCGCGGAGCCACCACACGACGTCGTCCGTCGACGTGCGGCCGGGATCGACGACCTCCCGGGAGAGGGCCCTCGCCAGGAGCCCGTGCGCGATGCCGCAGGCCTCGGCCAGCGCATCGACCTCACCGGGGATCCGCGTCTCCAGCCAGCCGACCGCCAGAGCCTCGGCGGACACCACGCGACCCAGCAGCTCCGACCCGAGCGCATGGCCGAGCCCGTCCATCTCGGAGGAGGTCAGCCCGTCGGCGAGAGCGGTGCCGGGGGAGACGTTCACTCCGATGGTCACCGGGTCGGCTTCCTCGAGCAGACGCGCGACGGCTGCCCACTGGTCGGGCTCCTCGTCGGGATCCCACGCAGAGGGGAAGACCTCCTCGACGGCGTAGCGGGCGACGGCCACCCGGCGCCGGCCGCG
>DATHYU010000010.1:0-4938 GCA_035458965.1 Acidimicrobiia bacterium
CGGCGTCGTGACGGCCGGAAGGATCGTCTGCCTGGCGCTGCGCCACCAGGAGTCGGCGTCGCGGACGGACAGCAGGACGAGGGCGTCGGGATAGGCATCGGCGAGCTCCTCCCAGAACACCGCGGTCGGGAAGTCGACGGCGCTGTCGTAGCCCGAGAAGATCGTTCCCCAGTCGACCGGCTCACCGCGAACGGCGGCGTGCCAGATGGGGATGTCGTCGGGCCGCCGGAACAGCTCGGACATGTGGTAGCAGGGAGCGCCGAGGAGGCGTTCCAGGGCGATCTTCAGCGACGCCGTGCCCGTACGGCCCAAACCGGCGCCGATCACCCGCACCGCTGCCCCCTCGGTCGTCGTAGGGAGGGAGGCTACCCGCGGGTCCCCAGGGGCGTCACGCCCCATCGCTACCATCGCCGCGCATGGCGCTGTTCGTCGAAGGGTGGGCCCCCGAGTACGGATCGTCGGTCGAGCCCGACGAGGAGCTCTCGCCCGCCGAGGGATCGGTCGACCTCGACATAGAGGACCGGCCGTGGGAGCCCGTTGCCGGAGCCGACGACGGCATCCCGGTGGTGGCGTTCGTCGACGGGGTCCGCCGGATCGATGCCCGCCTCGTGCTCGACGAAGAGGGTGGTGCGCCGCGCCCGGGCATCTGTGGCTCCTTCGCCGTCGGCGCAGTGCTGTGGGACCGGCCGGGACGGCGCTCGGAGATCGCCGCCGTGACGGTCGATCGGCTCGCCGTCATGACCGACGGTCGGACGGCCGATGTTCCGCCGGCCGGCCAGGGGCTCGTCTATCGGTCGGTCTCGGTGCCGGACACCGATCCCGCATCACTGGTCCGCGGCTTCCACGACGCCATGCGCCGCGCAGAGGCGGCCGTCGCGGAGGAGCTCGCCAACGGCGGCTACTTCGTGGTGGCGGACGGGCCGCTGTACGAGTACACCCACGTGCCGAAGATCGGCTACATCAAGAGCCACCGGCGCTCATACCTCACTCCGCCCCACGGCGACATCGTCGGACGTCTCGGTGCAGGGGAGCGGACGCCGCTCTTCACGATCGGCGAGGGGCGGTTCCGCCGCTACTCGTGGTACCTGCGGCTCGCCGATCGGGGCCGCGGCCACTCGTGGACCGGCATCGTCCGCTGCGAGGCCTCGGCGTCGCTGGCGACCGACGAGGTCGCGGGGCTCGCCGATCGGGCGGCGGCCGTCCTCCCGCTGGTCGCATCGGAGGCCCACATCGATCCCCGGGCGCCCCAGAATCTCGTGCCGATCGCGGCACTCGAACGCGACCTGCGCCATCGCCTCGGCGACGCCGGTCTGGTCCTGCGCGCGCTGCGCCGCGCCGTCTCGGGAGGTGTCGCCGCATGAGCGTCGGTCGTGTCATCGGAAGCCAGCACACGAACACCCGCGAGTTCCGGGTGATCCTCGAGGACGAGGACTACCTGCAGCTCGACGACCTCGTCGTCGTTCGCACCGAGGTCCCCAAGGCGGGCGAGGTCCGCACCTACGGGGTGGTGACCGAGTCGGAGGCCGTGTTCGAAGGGGCCTCGTTCGAGTCCGACACGATGCGGATCGCCGCCGACGGCAGCATGCCGGGCGCCAAGGTCCGTTCGGTCCGGGTCGCCGTCACCCGGGTGGATCCCGAGCTGTGGGTCGCGCCGGATCCCGGCGAGATCGTGGACCGCGCCTCGGGAGAGGAGCGCCTCAAGGCCGTGTACGCCGACGAGATGGACCGGCCGCTGCCGGTGGGGCTCGGGCGCGACGGCGAGCCGATGTACGTCGACCTGGACTTCTTCGACGGGCGCAAGGGCGGCCACATGTCGATCGCCGGGATCTCGGGGGTCGCGACGAAGACGTCGTTCGCCCTGTTCTTCCTGCGCATGCTCACCGGACGCCGCGACATCGTCGGCGACGCGGGCAAGAACCTCCGCGTGCTCGTCTTCAACGTCAAGGGTGAGGACCTGCTCTGGCTCGACACCCCGAACCGGTACTTCACGGACGAGGCCGCCGCGCAGTGGCGACTCCTCGGCGTGGACCCGACCCCGTTCCCGTCCGTCTCCCTGTGGGCGCCGCCCCGGCGCCGCAGCGGCGACGTCGTGGTTCCCGACACCGGCGGCCGGCAAGACGTCGACGTCTTCGCCTGGACGCCCCGGGAGGTCATCGACGAGGGCCTCCTGCGCTTCCTCTTCACCGACGCCTCCGACACGCGCAACCAGATCGCCTTCGTCGCCGAGCGGGTCGAGGCCCAGCTGCGCCGGTACGCGGTCGACGTCGCCGGCCGGCCCGGGTGCGTCGTCCTGCGTGATCCCGCCGAAGGGAATCGCCCCGGTGATCTCGTCAATGCCGCGCCGGGCGAGCGGGTGATCGAGGACCTGCGCTCGCTGGTCGATGCGATCGAGGAGTTCGTCGATCCGCAGGACACCGACCCCGATCCCCGTTGGACGGGACGGGTGATGGGCGGGACGGCGTCGGCGTTCATGCGCCGGCTCTACGCCGCCACCCAGCGCCTCGGCCACCTGATCCGGGACGGGGAGAGCCGCAGGATCGACCGCAGCGCCGCTCAGATCACCGTGGTCGGCATCCAATCCCTCCACGAGCTGGCCCAGCGCTTCGTGGTGGGCGCCCTCCTGAAGGAGATGTTCGAGGAGAAGGAGCGCACCGGGCAGCGGTTGCCGCTGTCGGTCGTGGTGCTCGACGAGTTGAACAAGTACGCGCCCCGGGAGGGCCAGAGCCCGATCAAGGACATGCTCATCGACATCGCGCAGCGGGGCCGGTCTCTCGGGGTGATCCTGGTGGGCGCCCAGCAGACGGCGTCGCGCGTCGCTCCCGAGGTCCTCGAGAACGCCGCCCTCAGGGTCGTCGGCCGCCTCGACGCGGCAGAGGCCGAGCGATCCGAGTACGGCTGGATGCTGCCCTCCACGAGGGCGCGGGCGCGGCTGCTCAAGCCGGGGACGATGGTGGTGTCGCAGCCGTCGATCCCGGTGCCGCTGGTGGTGGACTTCCCGTTCCCGCCGTGGGCGACCCGCAAGGAGGAGATCGTCGAGGGCGGCGATCCCTTCGAGGGACTGTGAGGATTCTCCACACCTCGGACTGGCACGTCGGCAAGCGCCTCGGACGATTCGACCGCACCGACGAGTACGCCGCCGTCATCGACGAGGTCGTCGAGATCGCCGAGGCGGAGAGCGCAGATCTCGTGCTCCACTCGGGGGACCTGTTCGATCGGGCCTCGCCGCCGGTCGAGGCCATCCGCCTCGCGCTGACCGGTCTCGTCCGCCTCGCCGCCGGCGGGCGGCGCCCGGTGGTGGTCGTCGCCGGCAACCACGACTCGGGTGATCTGTTCGAGGTGCTCGCCCCCTACCTCGCCGGGTTCGGCGTGCATCTCGTCGGCCGGATCAAGGCGCCCGACGCCGGCGGCGTCCTGGCCCTCGACACCCCGGGGGGAGCGGCCCGGATCGGGTGCTTCCCCTTCCTCAAGGCGGCGCAGGCCGTCGACTTCATGGAGCGGGCGGAGGGCTGGTACCGCAAGTACGCCGATCGGGTCCGCCGGATCAGCGAGACGTACGCCGCTGCGGTCACGTCGGCCGACGACGCGGTCGGCCTCCTCGTCGGGCATTTCATGGTCGGCGGCGTCACCGTGCGCCGGGGGGTGCCGCGCGGCGAGCGCGAGCTCCACATGGGCGAGGCCTATGCCGCCACCGCCGAGGCCGTCCCGACGACCCTCGACTACGTCGCCCTGGGTCACATCCACGCACCCCAGCCCGTGCCCGGCAGCGGGGTCCCCGCCGAGTACGCGGGGTCGCTGCTGCAGCTGGACTTCGGCGAGTCGGGCGAGGAGAAGCGTGTCGTCCTCGTGGAGGCCGACCCAGGGGTGCCCGCCGCGGTGCGCAGCATCCCCGTGACGGCGGGCCGACGACTCGAGCGGGTTCGGGGCCGATGGGGGGTGATCGAGGCCCGCGCCGACCTCGACCACGCCTACCTCGATCTCGTGGTCGAGACCGACGGACCGGATCCCGAGCTCGTGGATCGAGCCCGTGATCGGTTCTCCTGGGTGGTCAAGGTGCAGGCCGAGTACGACCGGCCGGACGCCGGTGACGTGCCGGCCGCCGATCGGCCGCTCGACGAGTTGTACGCCGACTTCCACGTCGTCGAGCACGGCGAGCCGCTGCCGGACGCCTCCCGGGCGGTGTTCACCGAGCTCGAGGAGCTCGAGGTCGACCTCGTCGACACCCTCGACGTGGTCCTCGACGTGGAGCGGGCGGTGCGCGGAGAGCCGGCATGAGGCCCGTCGAACTGACCGTCGACGGCTTCCGTTCCTACGGCCGGCCGACGACCTTCACCTGGTCGGATCGAGGACTCGTCGGCATCGTGGGGCCGATCGGGTCCGGCAAGTCGTCGATCCTCGATGCCATCGCCTTCGCCCTCTACGCGCGGGTCCCGGCCTTCGAGCGCGACGTCAAGCGCCTGATCAACCAGCGTCGCAACGAGTGCCATGTGGGTCTGACCTTCGACGTCGACGGCCGTCGGTTCGCGGTCGAGCGCGCCATGCGACGCAAGGGCGCCGCCGGGCACGTTCTTCGGGAGATCGTCGACGGGTCGCCGGTCCTCGTGAGCGACCGCGCGAAGGAGATCGCCGAGCGGGTCGAGGAGCTCCTCGGTCTCGATTTCGACGCCTTCCGTCGATCGGTGCTCCTGGCCCAGAACCGGTTCGCCGAGTTCCTCCAGGCCACCCCTGTCCAGCGTGATGCCGTGCTCGAGGGCGTCTTCCCGAGGTTCGGGCGGATCGCCCCGATGCGGGACCGGGGGAAGGGCCTGCTGACCCTGGTCGCCGCCCGTCTCGAGACGGCGACGATGCGGCGTCGAGATCTCGCAACCGATCGGGCGGCCCTCGAGGGGGCGATCGATCGGCGGAAGGCGGAGGAGGCCCGGCTGGGCCGGCTGCAGGGTC
>DATHYU010000011.1:0-2767 GCA_035458965.1 Acidimicrobiia bacterium
TTGATGACGACGGCCTGCGTCTCCGGCTCCTCTGTGCGGAGCCGGTCTATGGCCTCGACGACCTCGGAGACCGACGTGAGATCCTCGAACCCCGGTGGCACCGGGACGCCCGCCTCGCGAAAGAGCCGGCGGCCGGCACTCTTGAACCCCAGGTGCCACAGCACCGGATCGGTCCCCGACATCGGCATGTCGAGAGTCACCGCGAGGTCGCACTCCACGTCCGTCACGTTCCACGGTTCGATGAAGGCCGGGTCGTCACCGACCCACGACCGGATCCGATCGAGCAGCTCGGGCCGATCCAGGAGCTTCGCGGCGACCGCCCGAGCCGACGCATCGGGAACGACGACGATGTCGAATCGATCCCGCGGCGACGGTTCGATCCAGTCCGGGAGCAGCGAGAGGTAGTGCTCGACGACTTCGGGGGCGGGTTCCGCCGAGCAGACGTAGACGAGACGGGTGGCGGGCATCCGAAGGGCGAACAAGCCCACGAGGAACCGATGCTCGAGCGCGGGGAGCCGGTCGACGTAGTGGGAGAGAAGTGATTCCCCGACGCTGAACGACGGGAGCAGGACGACGGCGTGCGGTGTCGTCGAATCCGGCGTGTTGAGCGCGTGGAGGGCACCGAGACGCTGCTGGAGGTCGCGGAACGCACTCACCTAGATCGTTCCGGGGCCGGTCGACGCGGCGTCCCTGGCGGCGACCGTGCGACGGATCTTCACGGCGAGGTCGGGGGTGGCCTCGAGCATTGCCGTGAAGTGGTCCGCTCCGATCACGAGGAGCGACATGTCCGATGTGGCCTCGACCGTGGCGCTGCGAGGCGCCCGGGTGATCAGGCTGATCTCCCCGATGAGGTCACCGGGCCCCGATTCGTCGATGACCCGACCGCCGCGCCGGACGAGCGCGGTGCCCGAGACCACGATCATCGCCTCCGATCCCGGCGCATCCTGCTCGGTGAGGAGGGTGCCGGCAGGTACGTCGCGGGGTGTCATCAGGTCGGCGATCCCCTGGAGTTCGCCCGATGTCAACCCCTCGAACAGCGGTATCGCGGCCAAGGCCGCCACTCGGTCGGTCGACTCCGATCCGGACACGCCCCTCCAGTGGTCGGAAGCCAGAGCGTACCGCCGGAAGCCCCCCCCGGGGCCGACTGCACCCGCGAGCGAAACGGACACGCCCCGATCTCGGGCAGCCAGGGAGGTCGACACCGTGCAACCGGCACACGGAGCCTGACCGGCATGCGATCGAGCTAGTCGGAGCAGCCGGAGATCGGGACATCGAAGGCCCGGGCGATGTCCCCCGAGACCTCGCCCTGGAACGATCCGATGCTTGGGAGACGTCCGCCGACGTCCTCCCACTCGATCACGACGCTTCCGCTTCCGACGACGTCGACGCGGCCGATCCAGACAACCCGATGACGGCACGAACCCTTCGTGTTCCTCTCTGGTCAGGCGAGCAGCCCGGTGAGCTCGCTGCGCGTGAGGTGGTACGCCGGGGGGCCCGCCTCGCCGGCGACGGCGCGAGCCCTCTCCATGAGCTCGATATCCTCGAGACAGGTCGAGGGCAGGTCGAAGGCCTGATTGACGGCGGTCCACCGGCGCCAGCACTCCATGTCCTTGGCCGATGCCCGCGCCATCAGCGTGCGATCCGGGGTCTCGTCGGTCACGGGGTTGCCGAGCGCCTCGTTCAGCGCCCGACGCATGCCGCGGTCCGACTCGACGGCATCCCACAGCCATGGCACGAGGCGTTCCTCCTTGATGCGGTCGTACTCGTGGGTGACGTCCCCGGGGTCGTCCGTCTGACGAAGGAGCGCTCTGAGCTCGAGGGCGCCGATCGCTGCGAGCGCGAGGCCCCGTCCGAGACTGGGGTTCGTCGAGAGCACCGCGTCGCCGACGTTGACGAATCCGGTCACCGACGGGCGATCACCGGCCCAGAAGCGCAGCCGGCGGTTCTGGATGGCCCCCATCGGAAGCACGTCGGTGATCGGCGCCGCCACGGCGTCGTCGACCCAGTGGGCGATGGGGGCGAACCGCCGAGCCACCGAGACGAACGTGGCGGGATCTCGCAGCTTGCGCAGCAGCTTGTCCGTTCCGAGCCCGACCATGGCGATCCCGAACACGCCCGCGTCCCCGGGAAAGATCAGCGCCAGGAGACCGGGAGCCAGGCCCCCGAACATCCCGGCGAGGTTCTGGGGGTACGTGCGGTCGTGGGTGCGGAACCACATCGTGTGATAGGTGAAGCCATCGCTCTCGCTCCACTCCTCGACCGGCGCCCCCAAATCGGCGAGCCACTTCGGCGATGCCGTACGGCGGCCGCCGGAGTCGAGAACGAGGTCCGCTTCGATCTCACCGTGGTCCTGGGTCGTCACACCCCGGACACGGGGAATCCCCGACCCGTCGCGCCCGTCGCTCAGGAGGCCGGTGACCGCCACCCCGCGACGCACGTCGAGCGTCGGCTCCTCGGCTGCACTGACCGCAACGAGGCGCTCGAACGTCGTCCGGCGCATGACCTGGGCCCGGAATCGGTGGTCGTCGTCTACGACCGCATCGGCGTCGGGGGCGAATCGGGTGAGGTCGACGCAATACGTGTCGGATTGCTGCACCCGATCCCACACGTCGGGCAGCTCCTCGATGAGCGTGCGCCTCGTCCTGCCGATGAAGCCGTGAGGCTGGCGGATCTGGGACACACCCTTGCGAGACCAGGTGTCCCAGGCCTCGTCGTTGCTCGGTGGAGGCGGCTCCGCATCCCGTTCGAGCACGGTGACGTCATGTCC
>DATHYU010000012.1:0-3996 GCA_035458965.1 Acidimicrobiia bacterium
GTGCGCTCCACCTGGTGCTGGTAGATGACGTTGCCGCCGGCGTCCTCGATGCGTTCGATGAGGTAGTTCTCGACCCGGTCGCCGTAGTTGGCGATCGTCGAGTACGCCGCAGCCATCTCCAGGGGGCTGACCGCGGAGGCGCCGATCACGATGGCGGGGCTGTTGATGTTGATCGGCGACCGGATGCCCATGCGGTGGGCGACGTCGGCGATCGCGGGTGCGCCGACGTCGACGGCGACCTGGCAGAACACGGTGTTGGTCGAGAATCGGAGGGCGTCTTCGAGGGTGCGGATGCCCGGTTCGTTGCTGCCGGCGTTCTGGCACTCCCACAGGGGGGCACCCTGGATGCCGATGTCGAGGATCTGGGGGGTCGAGTAGTCCCAGTAGGAGTTGAGGGGGATGCCCTGTTCGAGGGCGGCGATGAGCCCGAAGGGCTTGAAGCTCGATCCGGGGTTGCGGCGTCCCTTGGTGGCGAGGTCGTACTGGCGTTGGCCCGCCTCGAGGTCGTCGCCGAACTCGAGGCCCGAGGCCATGACGACGGTGGCGCCGGTGCGGTTGTCGACCATGGCGATGGCACCGGTGGGGCCCTCCTCACCGGGCGGGAACCACTCCTGCAGGATGGCCTGGGCCCGCTGCTGAAGGGAGTAGTTGACCGTCGTGAAGATCCGAAGGCCACCGCCGCCCTCGCACTCGGTGTCGTCGGCCGGGCATCCGAACAGTGCCTGCTTGCGTTGGAGGAACGTCGCGCCGAGCCCGAACCGGGCGTCGTTCAGCAGTTGCTCCCGGGCGGCGATCACGACCTGCGGCGCCAGGTCCTTGAACTCCTGTGGGGGAGCGACCTCGATGGGCTCGTCCTTGGCGGACTCGCCCTCGGCAGGGGTGATGTAGCCGTTCTCCACCATCTCGTCGATGACGGCGTTGCGCGCCCGCTTGGGGATCTCGGAGTCGCGGCGCAGGTCGTAGAGGGACGGGTTCCTGATGGGAACCGGGAGCGCCGCCGCCTCGGCGATCGTGAGTTGGTCGAGGTCCTTCCCGAAGTACTCCTGCGCGGCGGCCTTCACCCCGTAGGCGTTGTTCCCGAAGAACACCGAGTTCAGGTAGAACTCGAGGATCTGCTCTTTCGCGAAGCGCCGTTCGAGCTCGATGGCGATGGCGGCCTCGGTCACCTTGCGGCGCAGGGTCTGCTCGCTGCCCACGAAGTTCTGCTTGACGACCTGCTGGGTGAGCGTCGACCCGCCCTGGGTGGGTCCTCCCCCGAGGTCGGCGACGAACGCCCTGATGACCGCTTCGTAGTCGACGCCGCGGTGATCCATGAACGCGGCGTCTTCGGCCGAGAGGACCGCGCCGATCACGAGGTTCGGGATCTCGTCGAGCGGGGTCGGCTGGCTGTTGCGCTCCGTGAGCTTGCCCAGGAGGACGCCGTCGGCCGTGTACAGCTCGGACAGGCGGGAGAGATCGGGCAGGTCGAGCACCATCGCCTCGACATCGGGGATCCAGTCCTCCTGGAGGTCCTCGACGGTGCCGAAGGCACTGTTCGAGGTGAGGAAGGCGAGCAGGCCGAGCCAGGAGGCGCCGATGATGGTGATGGCGGCGAGAACGGTGAGCGCGACGAAGCGGCGGCCGCGCCGCTCCAACTTCTCTGCTTCGTGGATGGAGATGTCCATGCTCGCTACCCGAATAGACGCCCGAGGCGGTGCCCTGGTTCCCCGGGTAGGATGCGCCGGCCCGAACACGCAGTGTACCGATGGCTCACGCTGAGCAGACCCCCCGCCGCACTTCGAGCGGCATCGAGATCGATGTCACCTACGGTCCTGAGCACCTTGCCGACTGGGACCCCGACGACGCGCTCGGATCGCCGGGCTCGTACCCCTTCACGCGGGGCCCGTACCCGACCATGTACCGCGGCCGGCTGTGGACCATGCGCCAATACGCGGGTTTCGGCACCGCCCAGGCGACCAATGAGCGTTTTCGGTCGCTCCTCGATGCCGGGCAGACCGGCTTGTCCGTGGCCTTCGACCTGCCCACCCAGATGGGGTACGACTCCGACGACCCCATGGCGGCCGGGGAGGTGGGCAAGGTCGGCGTCGCCATCGACTCCGTCGACGACATCGAGCGGCTGTTCGCCGGGATCCCACTCGGCGAGGTCTCGACGTCGATGACGATCAACGCCACGGCGGCGATTCTACTTCTCCTGTATCAGATCGTCGCCGAGGAGCAGGGCGTGGAGCCTCCCCGGATCCGGGGCACGGTCCAGAACGACATCCTCAAGGAGTACGCGGCGCGTGGGACCTACATCTACCCGCCACGACCCTCGATGCGCCTCGTCACCGATCTCTTCGCGTACTGCCGTGACGAGCTGCCGTCGTGGAACACGATTTCGATCTCCGGCTATCACATCCGAGAGGCCGGCTCGACGGCGGCCCAGGAGGTCGCCCTGACCATCTCCAACGGCCTCGCCTACGTTGGCGCTGCGATGGAGGCCGGCCTCGACGTCGACGAGTTCGCCCCGCGACTCTCCTTCTTCTGGAACGGGCACAACCACTTCTTCGAGGAGGTCGCCAAGTTCCGTGCCGCCCGCCGGCTGTGGGCCCGGCTCATGCGTGATCGGATGGGCGCCCGCGACGATCGATCCGTCATGATGCGGTTCCACACGCAGACCGCCGGCAGCACGCTGACGGCCCAGCAGCCGGAGAACAACATCGTGAGGACGACGATGCAGGCGCTCGCGGCCGTGCTCGGGGGGACCCAGTCGCTGCACACCAACTCGTTCGACGAGGCCCTCGGCCTGCCCACCGAGAAGTCGGCGATGATCGCGCTCCGTACCCAGCAGATCCTGGGGTTCGAATCAGGGGTCGGCGACACGGTGGACCCCCTCGCCGGGTCGTACTACGTCGAGTCCCTGACCGACGAGGTCGAGACGGCGGCCGAGCGGATCATCCGCGAGATCGACGACGCCGGCGGGGCCGTGGCCGCGATCGAGGCCGGCGTTGCGCAGGGCATGATCGAGGATGCCGCATACCGCGAGGCGCAGCGGATCGAATCCGGTGACTCAGTCGTCGTCGGGGTGAACCGGTTCCTGTCGGAGGCCGCCGACGACGTCCCGGTCATGACGGTCGATCCCCGGCTCGAGCGCGACCAGGTCGCCCGCCTCGACGTGCTGCGGGCGACCCGCGACTCGGCGGCGGTCGATGCGGCGCTCGCCGAGGTCCGTCGGATCGCCGTCGATGGCGGCAACCTGCTCTACCCGATGAAGCGGGCCCTGGAGGCCCGTGCGACCCTGGGAGAGGTCTCGGGCGTGCTCGTGGACGTCTTCGGGCGCCATCGCCCCGGCTGATGTCCGACGACGCCCCGTTCCAGCTGCTCGTCGTCGGTGCCGGACCGGCCGGCACGGCCGCAGCGACCTTTGCGGCCGCCAACGGCGCCCAGGTCACCCTGGTCGAGGCGTCGGTCGTCGGCGGCGCCGCCCATCTCTGGGACTGCATCCCGTCGAAGGCCATGGTCGCCTCCTCCATGCGGCTGGCGAACGTGCGGGCCTCGGGCCACCTCGGTCTCGCAGATGTCGACTCCCTCCAGGTGGACATGGGGCGGCTGTCGGAGCGTCGCGAGGCGATCACGACGCGGCTGGTGGCCGGTGTGACGGGGATCCTCGAGTCGCAGGGCGTCGAGATCATCCACGGTCGCGGCCGGCTCACCGGGACCCACACGGCGGTGGCCGAGACGGCCGAAGGCGAACAGGAGCTCCGGTTCGATGCGGCGCTGCTCGCCACCGGGTCACGGCCCTGGGAGCCCGCCTGGGCGGCCGTCGATGGCGAGCGGATCATCACGACGCGCCACGCCTACGCGCTCGAGGCCCTTCCCGAGCACATGGTCGTCGTCGGGTCCGGGGTCACGGGCGTCGAGTTCGTCCACATCTTCTCGAGCCTCGGAGCCGAGGTGACCCTCCTCGTCAGCCGCCAACAGGTGCTCCCGCACCGTGACGCCGAGGTGGCGGCAGTC
>DATHYU010000013.1:0-3741 GCA_035458965.1 Acidimicrobiia bacterium
GGCCCCGTTACCGGACCGACCCGAGGGGATCCGATGACCTACCGATACGAGACACTCCAGTTGCATGCGGGCCAGGAGCCCGCCCCCGGCACGAACGCCCGCGCCGTGCCGATCTACCAGACGACGTCCTACACGTTCGACGACTCCGACCACGCAGCCCGACTCTTCGGGCTCAAGGAGTTCGGCAACATCTACACGCGGATCATGAATCCGACGACGGACGTGTTCGAGCAGCGGATAGCGGCGCTCGAGGGCGGGGCGGCCGCCGTCGCCACCTCGTCCGGTCAGGCGGCGCAGCTGACGGCCCTGACCACGCTCGCCCAGGCGGGTGACCGGATCGTCTCGACGTCCTTCCTCTACGGCGGGACCTACAACCAGTTCAAGGTGTCGTTCCCCCGGCTGGGCATCGGGGTCGACTTCGTGGACGGCGACGATCCCGACGCCATCGCCTCGGCGATAACCGAGGACACGAAGGCCGTCTACCTGGAATCGATCGGCAACCCCCGGTACAACGTGCCCGACTTCGAGCGGATCGCTCGCGTCGCCCACGACGCCGGCGTCCCCCTCGTGGTCGACAACACGTTCGGCTGTGCCGGGTACCTCGTGCGGCCGATCGATCACGGCGCCGACATCGTGGTCCAATCCGCGACGAAGTGGATCGGCGGACACGGCACGTCGATCGGCGGCGTGATCGTGGACGGTGGCAGGTTCGACTGGCGCAACGGCCGGTTCCCGCTGTTCACCGACCCCGCGCCCGGATACCACGGCCTCGACTTCTCCGAGGTCTTCGGACCGGACGGGCCGTTCGGCAACATCGCCTTCGCCATCCGGGCCCGGGTCGAAGGGCTCCGCGACTTCGGCGCGGCCCTGAGCCCCTTCAACGCGTTCCTGCTGCTCCAGGGCCTCGAGACCCTGTCGCTGCGGGTCCAGCGCCACGTCGACAACGCCCTCGAACTGGCTCGTTGGCTGGACTCCCACGATCAGGTCGCCTGGGTGAACTACCCCGGTCTCGAGTCGCATCCATCGCACGCTCTCGCGACCAAGTACCTGACCCACGGCTTCGGCGGGGTGCTCTCGTTCGGGGTCACGGGAGGGTACGAGGCCGGCAAGAAGTTCATCGACTCCGTCGAGTTGGCCAGCCACCTGGCGAACGTCGGCGACGCGAAGACCCTCGTGATCCACCCCGCATCGACGACCCACCAGCAGCTCGACGCCGAGGAACAGGCGTCGGCCGGGGTCACGGACGACCTCGTCCGGGTCTCGGTCGGGATCGAGCACATCGAGGACATCGTTGGAGACTTCGACCAGGCACTCACGAAGGCGGCCGCCGCCGGATGAGCGAATACGGCCCGGACGCCCGCACCCGGTACTTCGATGCCGCAACGATCACCCTCGAGTCGGGGGCGATCGTGCCAGGAGCGCGCATCGCGTACCGGACGTGGGGGCGTCTGGCGCCGTCGGCCGACAACGCGATCCTCGTGTGCCACGCGCTGACCGGCGACGCCAACGTCGACCGGTGGTGGGGCCCGCTCGTCGGGCCCGGCAAGGCGCTCGACACCGACCGGTACCTCGTCGTCGCGTCGAACGTGCTGGGCGGCTGCTACGGGACGAGCGGACCGACCACCCGGCATCCCGCCACCGGCGTGCCCTGGGGCCCCGACTTCCCGTCCGTGACGATTCGCGACATGGTCGGCGCCCAACGAGCCCTGATCGAGCACCTCGGCATCCGATCGCTCGCCCTCGTGCTCGGCGGGTCGATGGGCGCCATGCAGGTCCTCGAGTGGGCGATCATGGCGCCCGACACCGTTCGGTCGATCCTTCCGATCGCGGTCGGCGCCGTTCACTCGCCGTGGTGCATCGGGATCAGCGAGGCGCAGCGGCAGGCGATCTGGGCCGATCCGAGCTGGCGTGACGGCCGCTACGACGCCGCCACGCCGCCGGCGGCGGGCCTCGGAGTGGCCCGCCAGATCGGCATGATCTCCTACCGCAGCCCGGCGTCGTTCGAGGAACGGTTCAGCCGCGACGTGAACGGCCAGGGCTTCCAGGTGGAGTCGTACCTGCGGCATCAGGGCCGCAAGCTCGTCGCCCGATTCGACGCCAACACCTACGTCCTGCTCACCTACTCCATGGACTCCCACGACGTCGGGCGGGGTCGCGGCGGCGTCGAGGCCGCCCTCGCGTCGATCACGGCGCCGACCACCGTCGTCGGCATCGCCTCGGACGTGCTCTATCCCGTCACCGAGCAGCACGAGCTCGTCGACGGGATCGCCGACGCCCGCTACGAGGAGCTCGACTCGCCACACGGGCACGACTCCTTCCTCATCGAGGCCGCGGCCGTCGGGGAGGTCGTGGCGCGGCACCTCTCCGCCATGGAGACGCGCGCCGCCTGAAGCCCTCAACCGCAACCAGAATCGGGCCGATCTATCGTCCGTGATGATCTGCAAGACGTGTGGGACCGCAGTGGTGTTCGGGCCCGTCGGATGGATGCACCGCGACTCGGCCATTGCATGCGCCCAGCTCTCGATCTCCTGGCCGCCACCCGGAAGCGGCGACGACGACGCCTAGGAGGCTCGTCGCACGAGGAGGCTCACTCTTCCTCGTGGTCGTCGTCGGTTCGAGGCACCCGGGGATCCCGCACCGTGTGCCGCTCCATGTCGTACACATCGAACCCGGCCCACTGATACGTGAGCAGCGCCCGCGGGTGATCCCAGTCACACGTGTGCAGCCACACCCGTTCCGGCTCGTGCGACCACGCCGCGTCCACGGCGAGCGACATCAGCCATTTCCCCAGTCCCCGGCCGATGAACTCGGGCAGAAGACCCAGGTAGACGATCTTCACCTCGTTCTCGACCCGACGATCGAGCTCGAAGAAGCCCGCCGGGACGCCGCCGACGTAGAGGACGGCGATCTCGACGAGCGGGTTCCCGATGATGTCGCGGAGCTCCTCGTCGGCGAGCTCGTTGCGGATCCACCAGAGCCAGGGCTCCCCGACCGCCCGGTACAGGTACCGGTAGAAGGACACGGTCATGTCCTCGACATGCAGCAGCATCGCGGCGCGGTGGGGCGGCGTGACGTGGAGGTGCGGCCGATGCCGCTGCTCCAGGTAGGTGACGATCTGCGTGATCGTGGGCTCGTCCACTCTGTCCTCGTCGGGTGAAGGCCCCATGATCGGCCTTCGGACGGGTCGGGATCAACCCGCCCGACCGGCGGTGACCACGAGCGGCCGATGCGCCGACCCGTTGGCCGGCCCGGTGCGGCGCTCCGCGATGGCGAGATCCGAGGTGTGGAGGGCATGATCGATGGGGATCATGAGTGGCCCGAAGCCGTCGGGCCACGACGGCTGGAAGCCCCGGCCGCGGAGCGAGTCGACGAGGGATCCCCGCCGCTCGAGGACCCGGAACCCTGCCGACCACGGCGTGGCGTTGAGGTCGCCCACCACCAGCACGGGCGTGGAACGAACCGCCACCCAGTCGCCCGCAGCCTCGAGCAGCGCATCCCGCCGGTCTGCGCGGCGGCCATCCGTCGGCGACGGCGGATGGAGCCCCAGGACGGTCACGAGATCTCCGTCGTGGACGATCTCGACCGCTGCCGCCTCCGACGGATCGAACGGGATGTCGACGATCCTGGCGGCGAGATCCGGCCTGGCGAGCACGGTGACGCCGGCCAGGCGATCTCGCGGCACGACCGACACGAACGAGAGCCCCAGGTCGGCAGCGGTCGCGGCGTCTTCCCACTCGAAGG
>DATHYU010000014.1:0-5396 GCA_035458965.1 Acidimicrobiia bacterium
AGAACGAGTCCCGAAGCGCCCGCGCACACGTCGTGCCGCCAACGGGCTCCACCCGCGGCCACGGCTCCGAGACCGCCACATCCGCTGGCGCCATCGCGCGTCGACCCCTAGCCTCGGGTCCGTGCGACGCCGAGCCATCGCCGTCGTGGCGACACTCTCGATGGTGCTCGGAGGCTGCACCGGTGACGAGACCGCGTCGACCACGACCTCCACGTCATCCACCGTTCCGACATCGACGTCGACGACGACCACGACGCTGCCTCCTGCCGACACGAGCGGTGACGTCGTCCTCCAGCCGAACGGGCCGGTCTTCGTCGCCGCCACCGACCGGGGCGCCTACGTCGCCGCCCTGCAGTTCCTCCTCGTGTGCACCGGGTTCGACCGTCCCACCGCCGACAGCCCCGAGATGATCGTCGACGGCATCTACGGGCCGATCACGGCGCGCGCCGTGTCCTTCGCCCAGGCGTCCATGCGGCGGATTCCCACCGGCGAGGTCGACGAGGAGACCTTCGCCGAGTTGTCGCGTCGATGCCCCGCGAATCGGCAGCTGACCTTCCCGGAGGATTCGTCCACCGCCACGGTCGCGGGCAACGTCGCCCCCGGCGACGACGACACCTACGCCATCGCACTCCTCACCGATCAGCGCATCACCGTCACCCTGGTCGAAGGCGACGTGGGCGTCGTCATCGAGCGCTCCGACGGCGAGATCATCAAGGACGCCACCGAGCCCACGCCCTGGAGCGGGATCGCGCCTGCCGACGACGCCTACCGGATCCGCGTCGTCTCGGGTGGCGGAGCCGCCTCGTATCGCCTGCTGGTCGAGGCACCGGACGTGCCTGCGGTCACCATCGACTTCGGTCCCATGCGCCTCGGCGCCGACGGCCTCGGGATCGCCCGGTTCGGCGATCCCGCCGACGAGGCCATCGAGGTCCTGACGTTCGTGCTCGGACCGCCCGCCGAGGACACGGACTGGGTGTTCGGCCGCGAGGGTGGACGGGTGTGCGAGGGGACGAACCGGAGGCTCAGATGGGTGATCCAGCCCGGTGTCGACGAGGCGACGGTGGCCGCCGAGCTGACCGCCGACTTCTCCGATGTGGGCGGCGCCCGGGCCTTCGCACAGTTCGGGTATCGCTCCGACGCCCCCGCCTCGGTCGATGCCGGGGCCCGGGCGCTCACGACGGTCGACCTCGTGACGATCGGAAGCACCCTCGACCAGTTCGTGGCCGCCTACGGCGAGCCCAACTTCTTCAACGGCGACCTCGGCCTGACCGGGTTCGGCGGCATGGTCGCCGCCATCACCGACGCATCCGAGGTCGACGGGGAGTCCGAGACGGCCGGCGAGGCCGAGCGGTACGTCTGGTACATCGGCGCCGGCGAGGACGGCTGCCTCGACTTCCGCGACTGAACCGACGTCCTAGGCGACCTCGTTCACGGCGAAGTCGTCGATGAACGAGCCGGGGATGCGGATCGGCCGCATCGTGGCGATGTCCACCCACACGTAGTGCGTTCGGAATCGGGCGATGGGCTGTCCCGCCACCGACATCAGGTAGTGGCGCATCACCGAGACCCGGGTGCGATCGGAGAACCACGTCGCCACGTCGACGAGATCGCCGAACCCCGGCAGGGTGCCGAGCACGATCTCGTGGCGGCGGAGCACGATGGCGAACCCCTCCTCTCCGCAGCGATCGAGGGGCCAGCCGTGTTCGGCGCAGACCGCGACGCCGGCGTCCTCGGCCAGCGCCGCCAGCGTCGGCACCGAGGCGCGGCCCGTCTCGTCGAGGTCCCTCCAGTCGATGGGACGGAGGACGTGGAACGGCCGCTCGGGGAGGTCGGTGACCGGGTCCAGGCTCTCGACCGGGAGTGATTCCGGATCCCGCCAATCGACGTCGACCCGGCCGACGACGCCCGATGCCGTGGTGAGCTCGTAGGCGACGACATCGGTGCGCGGTGAGCGCGTCACCTGGACGCTGTCGCCGAACCGGGCCTGGCCGAGGTACGCGATGTCCACGCGGCCGGGAACCAGGCCCCCCGCCGGCGCGGCGTACCCCAGGTCGATCTCGAGCTCCTCGACGTATCGCAGATAGGCCACGTTGTTGAGATGGCCATAGGGATCGCACTCGTGATGACGGACCCGGAACGAGCGTTGGGACATCGCGATCGAGCGTACCCGGGGTTGCATCTGGAGCGCCGGACGCGATCATCGGCCCATGGATCTCACCGATCAGGAGCTCCGGGTCCTCGGCTGCCTCGTCGAGAAGGCCGCCACGACGCCCGACACCTACCCGCTCACCCTCAACGCGCTGATCACCGCGTGCAACCAGCGATCGAATCGCGAGCCCGTCGTCGACTACGACGATGCGACCGTCATCCGGGCGATCGACGGCCTCCGCGATCGAGGGTGGATCCGGATCACCCACACGCCCGGACAGCGAGCGGTCAAGTACAAGCACGTGCTCGGCGACATGCTCGACCTCGACGACCGCACGCTCGCCCTCCTGGCGGTGCTCATGCTGCGCGGCGACCAGACCCCGGGCGAGCTGCGGACCCGAACCGGCCGGTACGTCGAGTTCTCGAGCCTCGGCGAGGTCGACGACGTCCTCCTCGGACTGCTCCAGCGCGATCTCGCCGCCCGGCTCGATCGGCGCCCCGGCGAGAAGGAGAACCGCTACCGGCACCTCCTGGGCGGCGCCCCGGCTCCGGAGCCGGTGGTTCACACGACGGAGGCCCCCGACGACGGGCTCGCCGAGCGGGTCGCTGCGCTCGAGGCCGAGGTCGCCCGGCTCTCCTCGGAACTTGCGGCGCTTCTCGCCGCGTTGGGCGAGGAGTGATGCCGTTCCTCGCGGGCGCCGCAGTCGTCGTGATCGCCGTCGGGGTGCTCCTCGTGGTCCGGCGGCGGCGGGCACCGCGGGGAGCAACGGCGGCCCTGGCCGACTTCGCCCGGGCCACGACGGTGCTCGAGGGCGTCTCGGACGCCGACGTCGGCACGATCGTGAGTGCGCTCCGCGCCGCCGAGCGGTCGCGCCGCTCGGCCATGATGACCATGACCACGGCTCATCGGTCCGCGCGGGTCGACACCCTCCGCCACTTCCGGGCCATCGAACGGCGCCGCGCCGCCGCGACGGCCCGGGCCGAGGCGTCACTGCCCGAAGACGTCGCGTGGACGGGCGACCTGGGTGACGACCCCTTCACCCTGTGGGCGGCTGCCCAGGCCTCGGGCGGGGTCGACGCCGACGCGATCATGCGTCGCCTCGAGGCGGGCGCGGCCGACGAGTCCGCCGAGAAGGACGAGACGTAGTGATGGATCGATTCGACGTCGTCGTCGTCGGAGGCGGCATCGTGGGCCTGGCGACGGCCAGGGCCGTGGCTGCATCCGGGCGATCGGTCGCCGTGCTCGAGGCGGAGGAGCGGGTCGGCACCCACCAGACCGGCCACAACTCGGGTGTGATCCACTCCGGGCTGTACTACCGCCCGGGCTCCCACAAGGCGCGCCTCACGGTGCACGGCGGCCGGGAGCTCGTCGCGTTCTGCGAGGCCGAGGGGATCCCCTACGACCGATGCGGCAAGGTCGTGGTGGCGACCCGGGAAGAAGAGCTCGAAGCACTGCGCGAGCTCGAACGACGCGGACACGCCAACGGGCTGACCGGTGTCCGGCGCGCCGGACTCGCGGAGCTGCGAGAGCTCGAACCGGAGGTCGCCGGGATCGAAGGGCTCGTCGTCCCGGAGGCCGGCGTCGTGGACTACGCCCAGGTCGCCGCCCGCATCGCCGAGCGCCTGGTCCACGACGGCCACCCGGTCATGACCGGCAGGCGGGTCGTCGAGATCGCTCCGGTGACGGACGGACGGATCGTCGCGACCGACGTCGGTGAACCGGTCACCGGCGAGACGATCGTCGCGTGCGCCGGGCTCCACTCCGACCGGGTGGCCCGCATGGCAGGCCTCGAGCCCCCGGTTCGGATCGTGCCGTTCCGGGGCGAGTACTACGCCCTCGCCCCCGAACGCGCCTCGCTCGTCCGCGCCCTCGTGTACCCGGTCCCCGACCCGCGGTTCCCCTTCCTCGGCGTCCACTTCACGCGCCGGATCGACGGCACCGTCGAGGTCGGGCCCAATGCGGTCCTGGCCGCCGGCCGGCACCACTACCGCGGTTCGCGCCCCGACCTCCGTGAGCTCCTCGAGACGGTGGCCGGGCGGGACTTCCTCCGGCTCGCCCGCACCTACTGGAGGACCGGCGCAGCCGAGATGGTCCGCTCCCGAAGCCGGCACCTGTATGCCCGAGCGGCCCGGGCCCTCATCCCGGCGGTGGCGGCCTCGGACCTCCGCCCCGCCGGCGCCGGCGTGCGCGCCCAGGCGTTGGGAACGGACGGAGCGCTCATCGACGACTTCTCGATCCTGCGCTCCCCGGGCCAGGTCCACGTGCTCAATGCGCCTTCGCCGGCCGCCACGGCCTCGTTCGCCGTCGGACGCCACATCGCCGGCCTCCTCGACGACTAGCGGCGCCGACCCTCTCGTCGCCCTCGAGATCCACGACCATGGGCCGAACGCCTCCTCACCCGGGACCATCGCCCCTACTGGTGATGCAATCCGATGCGGATGATCACCCCATGACCGAGGTAGAGACGATCCTGCACAAGCTCGCTGCCGTGCTCAAGCGCGTCGATCGAGCCGACACGCCGGATCCTGCCCTGGTCGTCAGCGTCGATCCCCCCGGGGATCCGTCGCCTCCTGAGGACGACGACCCTCCCTCCGTCGCCTCCTGAGGTCAGCAACGCGAAATGGGGCGCCCGTAGGGGCGCCCCATTTCGCGTGCACGCCGACTCAGTCGGAGGCGGTATCGCCCGAACGCGTGACCTGCAGCCCGGTCACGTCCTCCTCCTTGACGACCACGAGCAGGACGCCCCTGGCGAGGACGACCACCGAGCCCATGACGAGGGTCTGGAACCGGCCCATCGGCGACGACCGACGCCGGAGTGCGGCGGGTCATGGGAGCCCCTTTCCCAGACCGAGGACCGGGTGCTCCGATCCTCCTCGATGCTCTCCGGCCACTCACCCGTGCGCCCGACCTCCGGAATAGGGCCGGACGACCCAAAGCATGCGACTATTCGCATATTTCATGTCTCGGCCCTCCGCGCCGGGCATACGATGCCGTCATGAGACGGGTCACCCTCGCCATCCTCGCCCTCCTCGCTCTGGGCATCACCCCGGCTCGTGCCGACGACCCGCCCCGTTCGTTCACGATCGCGGCTTCGGGCGACATCCTCATCCACGGCATGGTGATGGACGCCGCACGCGCCTACGCGAACTACGAAGGCTTCGACTTCGGACCGATGCTGGAACGGATCGAACCGTGGATCTCGGCCGCCGACCTGGCGATCTGCCACCTCGAAGGCACCCTGAGCCCC
>DATHYU010000015.1:0-10721 GCA_035458965.1 Acidimicrobiia bacterium
GAAGAGCCGTCCGGGGATCCGGTACCGGCAGCCCGAGGCGACGCAGACATGCGTGGCGCCCCAGATCTCGCGCTGGCGGTCGGCCGTGTGGTTGCCGCGCACCGACCATTCGGTCATGGCCCGCTCGAACCACGGGTAGTAGGCCGCGTAGTAGACGATGCCGGCGGGGTCGCACTCCCCGTACGAGAGGCGGAAGTCCAACTCCTGGAGGACGGGTCCATCGGTGACGAGGTCTCGCACTTCACCTACCTACCGTTTGGTAAATTCGATCCGCAACGTTACCTCCGGAGAGGATCGACCATGCCACGTGTCCACATCGACCACGTCTCCATGTGCGTCTGGGATCTCGAGAAGGCGATCGACGACTGGCGGGACATCCTGAACGTCCTCACGCCGGACATCGCCGAGCACCTGACGCGCGGCCAGGGAACCGCAGACGGCACCCCGATGGTGTGGGCGACGTTCCAGAACCCCGATCCGCTCGGCGTCTCCATCCAGCTTTGGGCGCCGGGCGAGCCCGACACCTGGGTCCACAAGGTGCTCGCCAAGCGCGGCGAGTTCGTCCACCACATCGCCTTCCTCAGCGACGACTTCGGCCACACCGTCGAGCAGTGCCGCGAGGCAGGCCTCCCGATCATCCTCGACGAGAACTCGGGCCCCCCGAACATGCCGTGGCTGAAGTGGAACTTCATCCCCGAGGAGAAGGCGCACGGGGTGCTCATCGAGTTGGCCACCCGCTATCAGGCGGCCGACGGCCACTGGTACCCGCATCCGGGGAACGCCGAGAACCAGCACATGGTCGACGCGCTCGAGGCCGAGCACTATGCGACCGACGATCCGTGGGAGGGTCACAAGTAGTGGGGTACCGCCTCACCGCCTTCGACGACTTCCCGTTCCACCAGGGGTTCACCCCGTTCAACGTGCCGGTCACGTCGGACACGCACTACCAGGACGGCTACTACTTCGCGTGGTACCGCCCGGGGGAGCACTGGTTCTGCGGTCTCCGCGTGCACCCCAACACGAACGTGATGGACGGGTACGCCGGCGTCGTCCACGACGGCGAGCAGCGGTCGATCCGCTTCTCGCGCGTGCTGCGTCCGGACTACGACACGATCGAGGTGGGCCCCTTCCGGCTGGACATCGCCGAGCCCATGAAGCGCCAGCACATCACCCTGGGGCCGAACGAGAGCGGGCTCACCTTCGAGATCGACGTCGAGTCCCCGGGGTTCCCCTTCGTGGAGTCGCCCCACGTCCACTACCGCCACGGGAAGCTCTTCAACCAGGTCCTGCGCTACTCGCAGGCGAGCCGCGCGACGGGCTGGGCGGCGATCGGCGACGACCGGCGCGAGGTCGACTGGCACGCATGCCGGGACCACTCCTGGGGCATCCGCTCCACCATGGGCCCGCACATCCCGGTGCGCGGCGTGGAGCAGGAGGACCGGGATCCTCGTGCCATCCGCATCTGGATCCCGTTCCAGGTCGACGGCCACTACGGCTTCTTCCACATGCACGAGGACCGTCACGGCACGATCCTCGACTTCGAGGGGCGCCTGGAGTTCCCCGACCGCGAGGTACCCCTCGCCACCGCTCGACACGACTTCCGCTATCACGAGGGCACGAGGCGGCTCTCCGGCGGAACGTTCACCCTCGTGGACCACCCGGGGGTCGAATACGACTACGAGTTCGCGGTGAGCTGCGACCCGGCCCATCCGCAGGGGTTCGGGTACACGCGGGGATGGAGCGATGGCGGGCACCTCGGTGTCTATCGCGGGGCGTACGCCGAGGAGGTCGACGTGTTCCGCGTCGACGACCCTGCCCGCTCGCTCGGCCCCCACCACGTGCCCGAGGAGCGCCGGCTCGGGGGCACCGAGTTCACCTCCACCCTGCGCGGCCCGGGCGGCGCCCAGGGCATGGCGCACATCGAGCACATGATCTACGGGGCCTACGGGCCCTCCGGGTTCCAATAGCGAGGGGGGACGATGGCGCAGGCGAAGTTCGACCACGTGGCGATCGCGGTGTGGTCGATCCGCGACGCGATGAGGCTGTTCGTCGACGTGCTCGGCGCCGAGTACGTCGGCGGTGACGAGGAGGATCGCCTCGGCATCCGCACCGTCCAGTTCACCCTCCCGCCCGGTGTGAAGATCGAGCTCATGGAGCCGCTGCACGAGGAGTCCTACCTGCATCGGTACCTCGAGAAGCACGGGCCGGGCTTCCACCACACGACGCTGTTGTTCGACGACATCGAGGAGGTCATCCCGGAGCTCGAGGCCGCCGGTTTCGACACGGTCGGCACGGACCTCACCGACGCCGCGTGGCGGGAGACGTTCACCCGGCCCTCCCAGGCGTTCGGCACGCTCCTGCAGCTGGCGGACACCACGATCGACTGGATGGAGCCATCGGACTTCCCCGTCGAGGACGTGCTCGACGGCAGGGTGGTCTGGAACGGATCCGAACGCGTGTATCGAGAGGAGCAGCAATGAGCAACCCGGCCACCTTCGATCACGTCGCGATCGCCGTTCGTTCGATCCGAAAGGCGGTCCGCCTGTTCGTCGACGTCCTCGGCGCCGAGTACGTCGCCGGCGGCGACGACGAGCGGCTCCACATACGCACCGTCCAGCTGAAGCTCCCTCCCGGGGTCAAGATCGAGCTCATGGAGCCGATCGGCGAGGATTCGTACCTGGCCCGGTTCATCGAGAAGCACGGTGAGGGGTTCCATCACACCACGCTGTTCTTCGAGAACATCGAGGAGGTCATCCCCGAGCTCGAGGAGAAGGGCTTCCACGTGGTGGACACCGACCTGTCCGACCCGTCGTGGCGGGAGACGTTCGTCCGTCCGTCGGTCGGCTTCGGGACCCTGTTGCAGATCGTCGACACGAACCACGACTGGATGACGAAGAGCCCGTACCCGATCGAGGACGTGATCGACGGCAAGATCATCTGGCGCGGCAACGACCTGATCCACCGCGACGAGGTGGAGTAGGCCGTGGTGTGGCTCTCGACGGCGATGACCATGGGCGACCTGCTCGTGCGCGCCGCGGAGCGGGATCCCGACCACGACGCCCTCGTCTTCCCCGACGTCCGGTACTCCTTCGCCGACCTGCTCGATCGGGCCGTCGAGCAGGCCCGGTCGCTCGTGACGCTGGGGGTCGAGTCGGGCGACCACGTCGGGATCCTCATGCCCAACCACCCCGACGTGACCGAGGTGATGTTCGGGGCACTGCTCGCCGGAGCGGTCCCGGTGCCGATCAACGCCCGCTTCAAGAAGCGCGAGCTCGCCTACGTCGTCGGCGATGCCGACCTCGTCGTCCTCGTGACCACGGACGTCGTCGCCGAGCACATCGACTACGTGCAGCTGCTCCACGCCTCGATCGACGGGCTCGCCGACGCCGTCGATCCGGCCAACCTGTCGCTGGGCGCCGCACCCGAGCTCCGGGCGGTCGTCTGCCTGGGGAGCGACCGGTCGTATCCCGGCATGGTCGGCCGGGATGCCTTCGGCGCCCTGGCGGCCGAGACCGATCCGTCCGAGGTCGAGGAGCGTCGCCGCCGGGTCCGGGTCCGCGACACCGGCATCATGATCTACACCTCGGGGACCACGGCGAACCCGAAGGGATGCCCTCTCAGCCACGAGGCGCTCGTCCGCACCGGCCGCGCGACCCGGGACCGGTTCCGGTTGACCGACGAGGACGCGTTCTGGGACCCGCTGCCGATGTTCCACATGTCGTCGATCCTGCCGATCACGGCGTGCCTCGACGCCGGGGCGTCGTTCATCAGCCTCACCCACTACACGCCGGATGCGGCGATCGACCAGATCATCGCCGAGCGGCCCACGGTGGTGTACTCGACGTTCCCGACGATCACGGCGAGCCTCGTCGCCCATCCGCGCTGGCCCGAGATCGATCTCGAGCGCGTGCGGCTGACCTGCAACATCGCCCCCGAGGACCTGCTTCGCCGGTTCCAGGCGGCGTTCCCGCACGCGATCCAGGTGGCCGCCTATGGACTGTCGGAGGCCACGGGGGTGGTCGGCTACAACGAGCTGACGGACACGCTCGACCAGCGGATCCAGACCACGGGCCGGCCCTTCCCGGGCGTCCAGGTGAGGATCGTGGACCCCGAGACCCTCGAGGAGCGCCCGCCCGGCGAGGTCGGCGAGATCTGGGTGCGCGGGTACTCCCTCTTCGAGGGGTACTGGAAGGACCCCGAGAAGCAGGCCGAATCGGTCACCGCCGACGGCTGGCTGCGCACCGGCGACCTCTGCACGGTCGATGCGGACGGGCGCATCTCCTACGAGGGCCGGCTCAAGGACATGCTGAAGGTCGGCGGCGAGAACGTGGCCGCCATCGAGATCGAGTCGTTCCTCGCCAACCACCCGTCCGTGAAGCTGGCCCAGGTGGTCGGGATCCCCGACGAGAAGTACCTCGAGGTGCCCGCCGCCTTCGTGCAGCTCCACGACCACGCGGCGGCCACGGCCGACGAGCTGGTCGAGTTCTGCCGCGGGAAGATCGCCTCGTTCAAGGTCCCGCGCCGGGTCGTGTTCGTCGACGAGTGGCCCATGTCGGCGACGAAGATCCAGAAGTTCCGATTGCGGCAAGGCCTGCTCGCAGGGGAGTTCGGATGAGCTTTCTGTCGGAGACCCTGTCGCTGGGAGACGTCCTCGTCCGGTCTGCCCATCGGGATCCCGACCACGAGGCACTCGTCTTCCCGGACGTGCGGTCGACCTATCGCAGCCTCCTCGATCGCGCCATCGGGCGCGCCCGGTCGCTCGTGGCGCTCGGGGTGGAGCCGGGTGACCACGTCGGGATCCTCATGCCGAACCACATGGACGTGGCCGAGGTGCTGTTCGGGGCGTCGCTGGCCGGCGCCATCCCGGTGCCGATCAACGCCCGCTTCAAGGAGCGCGAGTTGGCCTACGTGGTCCGCGACGCCGACCTCGTGGTGCTCGTGACCACGGACGTCGTGGAGGAGCACGTGGACTACGTCCGGTTGCTCCACGCGGCGATCGACGGGCTCGCCGAGGCGCCGGACCCCCGGAACCTCGATCTCGTCACCGTCCCGCTGCTGCGCACGGTCGCCTGCCTGGGCAGCGGCGCCGGACACGCCGGGATGCTCACCCGAGACGCCTTCGCCGCGCTCTCCGCCGACGTCGATCCAACGGTGATCGAGGAGCGGCGCCTGCAGGTGAGCCTGCGGGACACCTGCATGATGATCTACACGTCCGGCACGACGGCCGACCCGAAGGGCTGCCCGTTGAGTCACGAGGCGCTGGTGCGGGTGGCGCGGGCGCTCGCCGACCGCTTCCACCTCGGTCCCGACGACCACTACTGGGATCCGCTGCCGATGTTCCACATGTCGGTGCTGCTGCCGATGGTGGCCGCCTTCGACTCGGGGGCGACGTTCAGCTGCCTCAACCACTTCGAGCCCGACATCGCCCTCGAGCAGATCATCACGGAACGGCCCACCGTGATGGTGCCGAACTTCCCGACGCTCACGAACGCGCTCGTCGAGCATCCCCGGTGGTCGGAGGTCGATCTGGAACGGGTGCGGGTCGTGGTCAACGTCGGACCCGAGGACCTGCTCCGCCGCTACCAGGCCGCGTTCCCCCATGCCGTCCAGGTGAGCGCGTACGGGCTGTCGGAGGCGGGCGGCGTCGTCGGGTACAACGAGCTGACCGACAGCCTCGACGACCGCGTCACCACCGGGGGCCGGCCGTATCCGGGCATCGAGGTGCAGATCGTCGACCCCGAGACCCTCGAGAAGCTTCCGGCCGACGTCCAGGGCGAGATCTGGGTGCGCGGCTACTGCCTGTTCCAGGGGTACTGGAAGGACCCCGAGAAGCAGGCGGAGTCGGTCACCCGGGATGGGTGGCTGCGGTCGGGGGACATCGGCTCACTCGATCCCCAGGGGCGGGTGCGCTACCGGGGCCGGCTCAAGGACATGCTGAAGGTCGGCGGCGAGAACGTGGCGGCCATCGAGATCGAGTCGTATCTCATGACCCATCCGGCCGTGAAGCTCGCACAGGTGGTGGGGATGCCCGACGACCGGCTCGTGGAGGTCCCGGCCGCCTTCGTCGAGGTGTTCGAGGGTCACCAGGTGACCGCCGACGAGTTGGCAGAGTTCTGCCGGGGCAAGATCGCCTCGTTCAAGATCCCTCGCAGGATCGTGTTCACCGACGACTGGCCGCTCTCGGCCACGAAGATCCAGAAGTTCCGATTGCGTCAGCGACTGCTGGAGGAGTGATGGGGTACGCGTACGACGGCGAGTGGGTGGTCTCCACGATCCTCGACGATCGTGCCGAGCGATTCGGCGACCGGGTGTTCGTCGAGTCGCTCGACGAGGACGTCACGTTCGGGGAGCTGCGGGACCGTGCCCAGCGGGTCGCGGCCGCGCTCGGCGGGCTCGGCGTGAAGCCGGGCGACCGGGTGGCGTCCATGCTCCCGGCGAAGACCACCTACCTGGGCGTGTGGTTCGGGATCGTGTGGGCGGGCGCCGTCGACGTCCCGATAAACAACGAGTACAAGGGCGAGTTCCTCCGCCACATCGTCGCCGACTCCGGAGCCGAGGTCCTCGTCATCCAGGACCGGTGGGTGGAGCGGCTCGAGGGCCTCGAGCTCCCGCAGCTCAAGCATGTCGTCGTCGTGGGGGAGGCCGAGGCGGAGCTCCCCAAGCCCTACGTCGCCCACACCCTCGCGGAGGCGCTGTCGCACGATCCGGCGCCGAAGGTCTCCCGACGGGAGGACGAGCTCGTCTACATCATGTACACGTCGGGGACGACGGGGCCCTCGAAGGGGGTCATGCACGTCAACCGGTCGGCGCTGTGGAACGCGTATGCCTGGCTCGACATCGTGTCGCTCGACCACACCGACGTCGCCTATTCGATGTTCCCGCTCTTCCACGTGACGGCCCGCTCGGCGGTCGTGTCGTCGTCGATGTGGGCGGGGTCGAAGGTCGTCATGCGCGACCGGTTCTCGGCCAGTGAGTACTGGGACGACATCCGCGAGGTCGGCGCCACGTGGTTCGGGTACATGGGTGCGGTGATCCATCTCCTCTGGAAGCAACCGCCGCGTCCCGACGACGCCGACAACCCGGTGACGCGGGCCTTCGGCGCCGCGGCGCCTCCCGAGGTCGTCGAAGCCTTCGAGGAGCGGTTCGGGCTGTTCCTCATCGAGGTCTATGGCGGCACCGAGTGCGGGCCGGTGTCGGCTCCGACGCCGCGACGGCGCAAGGTGGGCGCCCAGGGCGTGATCCTGCCCCACGTGCTCGTCGAGATCCACGACGAGCACGACCGCCCCGTGCCCCCGGGCGTCGAAGGCGAGATCGTCCACCGCCCGGCCGTTCCCTACGGCATCTTCCAGGGGTATTGGAACCTGCCCGATCGCACGGTCGAGGCGTTCCAGAACCTGTGGTGGCACAGCGGCGACGGCGGGAAGATGGACGAGGACGGGTTCCTCACGTTCACCGACCGCATCAAGGACTCGATCCGGCGGCGGGGCGAGAACATCTCGTCGTTCGAGGTCGAGCGGACGGTGCAGTCGCACCCGGCGGTGCTCGAGGCCGGGGCGTACGCCGTGCCGTCGGACCTCACCGAGGAGGAGGTGATGGTGTCGGTGATCCTCGGCGAAGGGGCCGAGCTCGACGTCCGCGACCTGTGGGCCCATCTCATCGAGGAGATGCCCCGGTTCGCCGTCCCGCGCTACATCCGCTTCGTGGACGAGCTCCCGAAGACGCCGAGCCAGCGGATCCAGAAGTACAGGCTGCGGGAGATCGGTGTCACCGACGACACCTTCGACCGCGAGGCGCTCGGCATCGCGGTGCCGCGGTGATCGACCCGCCGCGGCCCGGACCGGCCCCCCGCTGGCTGGCGGGCGGGTCGTACTTCTCGCTGGACGGGCTCCACCGGGTCCGTTCGTTCGCGGACGGATCCCTGCCCCGCCCGGCCGCCTACCAGGCGGTCGGCATGCGGCCGGTTCGCGTCGACCCGGGTGACGTCGAGTACGAGCTGGCCGACTCCGCCTGGCTCGCCGGACGCGACGGCACCGTGTCGCCGGCCGCCATCGCCTACTTCCTCGACGCGCCGGTCACGAACCCGGTGCACACCACGATCGAGGCCCGGATGTCGATTCGCACGGTGCGCCTGTCGATCGACTTCCACGGGACCGCATCGCCCGGGGACGGTCCCTTCCTGAGCCCCGGCACCCTTGCCGGCGTGCGGGACGGCGTCGGGCTCGGCGAGGCGCGCATGGTCACGGCCGGGGGCGATCTGGTGGCGACCGGTGCCTGCCGCACCGTGATCCTCGACCCCTCTGGCCGCGAGGGCGGCCCGGACAGTCCGGTCCCGACCGAGGCCGTCGAGGGGCCGTGGTCGGTCCCGGCTCCGGGGATTCCGCCCGATGTCGGCGAGCCGGGACTCGACTATCTCGAACGCCTCGTGGGGGGAGCGGACCAACCGCCCTTCTGGGCCCTTCTCGGCGCCCATGTGTCGGAGGCCGAGCCGGGACGCGCCGTGCTCGCCATGCCCGCCGACCCGTGGCTGGGCACCCATGTCGGGATCCTGTACGGGGGCGTCACGGCCTCGTTCGGGGTCGCGGCCGCCGAGGCCGCGCTCTGGGCGGGCGACGCCGCCGGGGAGCGCACCCGGATGCTCTCGTACACCCACGACTTCACCCGCATGGTGCACATCGACGACCCCGTGGTGATCGGCGAGGCGCACCTCGTCCATCGCGGGAGGACCCTCGCCGTCGCCGACGTCGAGCTCCGGGACTCCGAGGGCCGTCGGGTCGGTCTCGGGCGGGCGACGGGTCTGGTTGGTAGCGTCTCGTCCTATGAGTGACCCGACGCCCATCGCCGTTCCCGAGGCCCTGCGCCCCCTCGTCGACCATGCTCCGGAGACGCTGACGGCCCTGCGCACGATGCGCCTGGAGCTCGAGCGCCTCTCCGGCCTCGACGAGCGGTCCATCGAGCTCGTCCGCATGGGCGCGGCCATCGCCCAGGGAGCACCCCGGGCGACGCACGTCGCGCACGTGAAGCGGGCGCTGGCCATCGGGATGAGCGTCGACGAGATCTGGGGTGCCGTGATGGCGGTGGCGCCGTTGGTGGGCGTCCCCGCGTTGTTGGAGGCGATCCCCTCGATCGCCGCAGGTCTGGAGGAGGCAGGATGACCAGGCTCGACGGACGGTCGGTCATCGTCACCGGGGCGGCGACGGGCATCGGCCACGGGATCGCCACCGAGGTGGCCGCGGCGGGCGCGTTCGTCGTGCTCGTGGACATCGACGGCCGGGTCGGCGATGTCGCCGCCCGGCTCGGGGGCGTCGCCGTCGTCGGCGACGTGTCCGACGAGGGGACCGTTGCCGAGGCCATCGCCGCGGCCGGGACGTCCTTGCGAGGTCTCGTGAACAACGCCGCCATCGTGTATCACGTCGATGCCGTCGAGACGACGCGCGATCAGTGGGATCGGACGATCGCCGTGAACCTCCGGGCGCCGTGGCTCTTCGCAAAGGCCGCGATTCCCGTGATGCTCGAGGCCGGCGGCGGGTCGATCGTCAACGTCGCATCGATCGAGGCGACCCGCGTCCGGCGGGATCATGCGGTCTATGCGGCGTCGAAGAGCGGCCTGGTCGGCCTCACCCGGGGCATCGCGGTCGACTACGGCCGTCGCGGGGTGCGCTGCAACACGATCTCGCCCGGCTCCGTCGACACCGAGATGTTCCGCACCTACGTCGAGATGGCCGACGATCCCCAGGCGGTCCGCGACGAGCTCATCGGCCTGAACTTCGTCGGCCGGATCGGCACCGAGGAGGAGATGGGCAAGCTCGCCGTCTACATGCTGTCCGACGACAGCAGCTTCATGAACGGCACCGACGTCGTCATCGATGCGGGACGTCTCATCGGCGAGAACTGAGGCTCGCGCCGGTCAGGTCGCTTCCCGGTCGAGTCGGGTCAGCCGCAGGAGCGCCGACAGGCCGTCCGCGGTCCCAGGCCAGTGGCGGCGCACCGCGTCGGCTCCTGCGTGGCGGACCGCGGAGCGCAGCGCCGCCGCGACGACGATCACATCATCGGCGTACCCGATCCCCGGGATGAAGTCGGGGACCACGTCGATCGGCATCGTGAGGTACGCCAGGGCCAGGCCGATGCGGAACCGAACACCCCTCGGAGTCGCGGGATCCGTCATCATCCGCCGCAGGAGCCGCACGGTGTCCGGGAGAACGCGGAGCCCCTCCCGCAGGGCTCCTCGCGACGGTCGAGCCACCATCAGGAAGACCACCAGGGCCACCCAGGTCACCAGGATGGCCGCGCCGAGACCGATCAGGATCGTCCACACCATGGCTCCTCGGACCGTAACCGGCCCCTGGACGACGCGGGTTCTCGCCGCGTTCTGCCGTGTGTCGCCTGCCGATCGAGGTCGCGTGTCCGAGGGTGCGCCGAGCCGTCGGCCAGCGTGCGGGAATGTCACTCGTGTTTCTCCCCCCGGAGGGGGGAGAACGGCGAGGCCGGGAGGGGGGCGCCCCCTCCGTCACTTCGTGACACCTCCCCCTCCGGGGGAGGAAACGAACCCTCACGGTCCGTCACACATCCGTATGATCGGCCTCCGGAACCGTTTTCCCCAGGGTGAGGGCTCGCGCTAGCCTCCGCTTACCGACCGGTAAGTAGAACGAGGCCGGGAAGGAGAGGTCGTGGCGAAGTACGACGCAGTGGTGATCGGGGCCGGAGCGGCGGGACTCTCCGCGGCC
>DATHYU010000016.1:0-14964 GCA_035458965.1 Acidimicrobiia bacterium
GCCTGGCCGCCGGACACCGACACGATCCCGACGCCCGGGGCGCGGAGCCCGCCGGCGGCGAGGTGGAGCCGGGCGACGGCGACGAGCTCGGACAGCTCCGACACGCGGATCACGCCCGCGCTCTGGAACACCGCGTCGTAGATGCGGTCCTCGCCCGCCAGCGCCCCGGTGTGGGCGGCGGCGCGGCGGGCCCCCACGTCGGATCGGCCGACCTTCACGAGCACGATCGGCTTCCCCAGCCGGTCGGCGAGGTCGGCCACGGCGAGGAACGCATCGGGGCGGCGGATGGACTCCACGAACGACACCACCATCCGCACCTCGGGGTCCTGGAGCACGTACGACAGGTGGTCCTCCATGCCGAGGTCGACCTCGTTCCCGGTGGACGTGTAGTACCGGCACCCGATGCCCGCGTCCTTGAGGCGCCGCACGATCGACGCCGCGGTCGCGCCGCTCTGGGCGACGACGGCGACGGGCCCCGGCTCGATGCCCTCCCCGAAGATCGGCTGGATGGTGGCCATCAGGCCGGTGGCCGGCGACGCGGTGCCGTCCGTGTTGGGGCCGGCGATCCGCATGCCGCGGGCGCGCGCGTAGGCGATCATCTCCCGCTCGATCGCCCGGCCGTCCTCGCTCAGCTCGCCCAGGCCCTGGGTCGGGAGCACCACGACGCCGACACCGGCGTCGGCGCACTCGCGCACGGCCGCCGGCGTACGCTCCGCGTTCAGGACGACGACGGCCACGTCGACGGTGCCGGGCACCTCGCCGATCGACGGATGGCACCGGAGCCCGTCGATCTCATCGCGCCCGGGGTTCACCGGATGGATCCCACCGGGGAACCCGTACCGCCGGAGGAGGTGGAGGGGCCACCAGCTCAGCGCCCCGGGTCGGGCGGAGGCACCGACGACGGCCACGGATCGGGGCGCGTACAGCCTGGCGAGATCGGCCTCGGATCCGGTCAGGTGCTCCACGGCGTCAGGAGGCCTCGATCTCCATGCGCAGCAGCCACGCGTACATCACCTTGCCGAGGTGATCCGTGCGCAGCGACTGGGTCGAGCCGCCGTCGAGCGCGCCGTGCATGACGAAGTTGAGGGCACGGATGTTCGGGAGCTCGTAGCGGTCGACCCGGCCCCGGACGAGGTCGCCGAAGTGCGCCCTCACGCGCTCGGCGGTCAGCTGGTCCTTGAGGAGGGCGAACCCTTCGTCGTCGTAGGCGATGACGCCGACGTTGCAGATGTCGCCCTTGTCGCCCGAGCGGCCGTGGGCGATGTCGTTCACGCGGATCGTCGCCACCGTCACACCTCCAGCATCGTCACGCCGGCGGTCATCGCCTCACGGGGGATGAGCGTCGGCCATGCGGCGAGCAGCTGCTTCGTCGGCGGCGCGAACCCGATGCCGCTGGCGCCCGCGGGGCCGTTGTTGAAGAGCGATACGCTCTCGCGGTACACCTTCGCGGCCTGTTCGGCCGTCGCGCAGCGCGCCGCGTAGCGCACCGCCACCTCGAGCTGGTCGGGATCGTCGGGCTCGGGCACCAGGCCGGGACCGAACATGGAGGTGTGCCCGACGTACTCGACGCGCACGTCGTCGGCCTCGAAGCCCGCCATCCGGAGCCGCTCCTCGAGGAACTCGATGCCGCCCACCGACTTCGCGTAGGCATCCGGCCACGTGAAGGTGAACAGGGCCTCGCCGATGTAGCCGGCCTCGTACCCCATGTTGACCTTGAGCGCGGCCGGGCGCTCCTTGCCGGTCACGTTCGACACCCGGACCCGGTCCGGGCCGACCTCGGTGAACGTGATGTTCGTGACGTCGGCTACGACGTCGGCGGTGAGGTAGTTGGCGGGATCGTGCATCTCGTAGACGAGCTGCTCGCTGAGCGTGCCGGGGCTCACCTCGCCACCGCTGTCGGGCGTCTTCGAGATGACCGCCTCGCCGTTCTCGAAGACCTCGCCGACCGGGTACCCGATCTCGTGCTTGCGCGGGACCTTCTGCCAGCCGCCGGCGTAGAGGCCGCCGGTCGCCTGGCCGCCGCACTCCATGACGTGGGCCACCCCGGTGCCGGCGCCGAGGCGGTGCCAGTCGTCGGCCGCCCAGCCGAGCTCGTGGCGCATCGGGGCCAGGAACAGCGCCGGATCGGTGACGCGGCCGGTGATCACGATGTCGGCGCCCCGCTCGAGCGCCTCGAGGATGCCGTCGGTGCCCATGTAGACGTTCGCGTGGGTGAGCCGGTCGCGGACCGTCGACAGCGGCTCGCCGGTGTCGAGGTTCTCGAAGGCGATGCCCTGCTCCATGAGGTGGTCGATACGGTCGAGAACGTCGTCTCCGTCGACGACGGCGATCCGCAGACCGGTGAGCCCGAGCTCGCCGCAGAGGTCCACGACGGCCCGCCCGGCCGCCTGCGGATTCGCGCCGCCACCGTCGGAGACGATGCGGATCCCCCGCTCACGGGCCGTCGGGAGAACCGACCGGAGCAGGGGAATGAGATCGGAGGTGTACCCGCGGTCGGGATTGCGGCGCTTCTGCTTCGTCAGGATCGACATCGTCAGCTCGGCGAGGTGGTCGCAACAGAGGTACTGGATGTCGGCGCGCTCGACCATGTCCTTGGCCGGGAGGAGGGTGTCGCCCCAATACGCGGTGCCGGTGCCGAGCTTGACGCTCCTCATCGGGCGAGATACCCCCCGTCGACGGGGAGGACGATGCCGGTGACGAACGCCGAACGATCGCTGGCGAGATAGAGCACGGCCTCGGCGATCTCCTCGGGCCGGCAGCGCCGCTGCAGCGGGATCGACCCCGACACCCACGCCTCGAGGATCTCTTCGGCCTTCTCCGGTTCCTGGCGGCCGAGGAACTTGGGGAGCATGGGCGTGTCGACCGGCCCGGGGGCGATGACGTTCGCGCGGATCCTCGGCGCATGCATGAGGGCGACCGACTTGGCGAACACCACGATGCCGCCCTTCGCCATCGAGTAGATGGGGCTGCTCGGTGAGCCGGCGACACCGGACGTCGACGCGGTGTAGACGATCGACGCCCGTTCGGCGCGCTCGAGGAGCGGCATGGCGAGCGACGTCGTGAAGAACACGCTCTTCAGGTTGATGCCCATCACGCGGTCGTACTCGTCCTCGGTGACGTCGAGGCCGGCGGGGCCGGGGATGCCGGCATGGCAGAACAACACGTGGAGCTCGCCGAACTCGGCGTCGACGACGTCGAACATCTCGCGGAGGCGCCCGACGTCCGAAACGTCGACCCCGAAGGGCACGGCCCGGCCCCCCGCCTCCCGGATGGCATCCGCGGTGCCCTGGGCGGCGGCCTCGTCGATGTCGGCGACGACGACGGCCGCCCCGTCCTCGGCGAGCCGAATCGCAGAGGCCCGGCCCATCCCGGATCCGGCGGCCGTCACCACCGCGACCTTCCCAGCCAGCATGGTTCCTCCTCCGTCGGGCGACCCCCAGGAACTATAATCATAGTTTCTGGGAGGCGTCCGAGAGCGGGAGAGCGAGATGACCGTGCTGGTGCTGGGGGCGGGGATCATGGGCAACGGCATCGCGCAGCTCGCCGCGATGGCCGGCCACGACACCGTCGTCCGCGACGTGTCGGAGGACCAGCTCGCGTGGGCACGCACCACGGTCGAGACCAGCCTCGGCCGGTTCCTCCGCAAGGAGCGGATCACCGAGGACGGCGTCGCCGCGACGCTCGACCGGCTCACCTTCACCACCGACCTCGATGCCGCGGCAGGAGCCGACACGGTGATCGAGGCCGTGCCCGAGAAGCTCGAGCTCAAGCGCGCGGTCCTCGCCGAGGTGATCCCGGTCGCCGCCCCCGACGCGCTCCTCGGGACGAACACGTCGCAGTTGAGCATCACCGCCATCGGCGCGGAGCTGGGCGAGGAGGCCGAGCGCCTCGTCGGCGTCCATTTCTTCAACCCGCCCGTGATGATGCGCCT
The DNA here is from genome assembly GCA_035458965.1 of Acidimicrobiia bacterium. Classification (GTDB taxonomy): domain Bacteria; phylum Actinomycetota; class Acidimicrobiia; order Spongiisociales; family UBA11373; genus DATHYU01. The sequence goes on from DATHYU010000016.1 coordinate 3,932, forward strand.
CGTCGAGCTGATCCGCGGCGACGTCACGACGGACGAGACCCTGGAACGGGCCAGGACGTTCGCCGAGGGCCTCGGCAAGGAGGTCGTCGTCTGCCGCAAGGACCTGCCCGGGTTCATCACGACCCGCGCGTACGCAGCGTTGCGCGTCGAGTGCCTGCGCATGCTCGAGGACGGCCTCGCCTCGGCCGAGGACATCGACCGCGCCCTGAAGCTCGGGTTCAACTTCCCGATGGGTCCCCTGGAGCTCGCCGACTTCAACGGGCTCGACACGGTGCTGTCGGTCTACGAGAACCTGGCCGAGGCCCACGGCGAGCGGTTCCGGGAGCCCGGGACGCTGCGCCGCCTCGTCGACCAGGGACGGCTCGGCCGCAAGACCGGCGCCGGGATCTTCGACTACGACGGCGACTGAGGCCGGGCTACGACTCGGTGAAGCTGGCCGAATGCCAGCGGACCATCTCGTCGAGCAGTCCCGGATAACGCTCGGCGACCTGGGAGGAGTACGCCTTCATGTGCGAGCGCATGAGCTCCTCGGCCTTCTTCCCGTCGCCGGCGATGATGGCGTCGGCGATGTCGCGGTGCTCCCGGGCGACCTCCTGGCGCAACGCGGGTGACGTCACGAGGCCGACGACGCGGTCGGCGTAGGCGTGCTTCAGCGACCTCCCGATGATGTCGAGGACGCTGTTGCCGGACACGCCCGAGACCACCTCGTGGAACCGCGACGTCCCGTCGAGATAGGTCATGTCGTCCTCGGCGTCGAGCGCGGCCTCCGTCATGGCGACGGCCTCTTCGAGCTGCTGCACGACCTCGGTCGTCTTGCGGGTTGCGGCCAGGCTCGCCAGGAACGGCTCGAGGATCTGCCGGGCCTCGACGAGCTCCCGGTAGGTCGACCGCGACAGGTGGTAGTAGAACGTCGCCATCTTCCCGAAGTCCCGGGCGTCGACATCGGCGACGACCGGGCCGCCGCCGCGGCCGGGCTTGATCTCGATGAGCCCGAACACCTCGAGGATCCGCAGGGCCTCCCGCAGCGACGAGCGCCCGACGCCGAACTGCTCGAGCATCACGGCCTCCGGCGGCAGCTTGGACCCGGCACCGAGGTTCTTGCGCACGATGTCGAGCGCGATCTCCCGCGCCACGGCGTCGGACACCTTCTCGGTCCTGGGAGCACGCGTCCAGCGCTGCCCGTCGATGCCCTCGATCGTCACGTCACACCCGGCCCATTCCTCTGTCCGCTATACGGGCAGCCGGTCAATAACGATAATCAGGTTTTGAGACCGCCGCCCGGCGTCACACCCGCTCGAGAATCGTCGCATTGGCCGTCCCGCCGCCTTCGCAGATCGCCTGGAGCCCGTACGTGGCGCCGGTGCGCACCATCTCGTGGACGAGCGTCGTCATCAGGCGCGCCCCGGTGGCACCGAGGGGGTGCCCGAGCGCGATGGCCCCGCCGTTGACGTTCAGACGGCCGTGGTCCACCCCGATCTCGGCCATCCACACCATGGGGACGGGCGCGAAGGCCTCGTTGACCTCGAACAGATCGATGTCATCGAGATCGAGCCCGGATCGGTCCATCACCTTCTTCGTGGCCGGGACCGGCCCGAAGAGCATGAGGATGGGATCGGAGCCGACGACCGCCGAGCTGTGGATGCGCACCAGCGGCTCCAACCCGTGGCGATCGCAGGCATCGGCCGAGGCGACGAGCAGGGCCGAGGACGCGTCGCTGATCTGGCTGGACGATGCGGCCGTGATCCGGCCGCCCTCGAGGACGGGGCCGAGGCCGGCCATCTTCTCGAGCGTCGTGTCGGGCCGGATGCCCTCGTCGCGCTCGAGGCCCCCGAAGGGGACGACCTCGGCGTCGAAGCGCCCCTCGCTCCACGCCCGATCGGCCCGGCGATGACTCTCCAACGAGAACTCCTCGAGGGCCTCGCGGGTGAGGTCCCAGCGCTCCGCCAGCGTCTCGGCGCCGCGCAGCTGCGACACCGGGACGTCGCCGTAGCGCTTGCGCCAGCCCTCGCCGGTGAACTGGCCGCCGAACCCGTGCTCCTCACCGACGCGGGCCGGGCTCCCGATCGGAACCTGGCTCATGTTCTCGACCCCGCCGGCGATCACGAGGTCGTGGACGCCCGCCATGACCCCCTGCGCGGCGAATTCGATCGCCTGCTGGCCCGACCCGCATCGCCGGTCGACCGTGGTGGCCGGGACCGACTCCGGGAGCCCGGCCGACAGCCAGCAGGTGCGAGCCGGGTTCCCGGCCTGCGCGCCGATCTGGTTCGCGCACCCGAAGATCACGTCGTCGATCGCCTCCGCGGGGACCCCGGTCCGCTCGACGAGAGCCTTCATCGCGAACCCTCCGAGGTCGGCGGCATGGATCCCGGCGAAGGAGCCGTTGCGGCGCCCGACGGGGGTCCGAAGGGCGTCGACGATGAAGGCGTCACGCATCGCGGTGCTCCTTCATGAGGACCTCGGGGATGTCGGCGAGACGTGGAGAGCCGTAGGCCCGCACCCGATACGGATCGCCGAGGACCTCTGCGTACTCCCGGACGTCGAGGTAGTAGAGGAACGACATCGTGCGCCGGGCGAAGCGCCAGGATCCCTCGAAGCGCCGGTACGCGTCGTCGTAGAGGAGGGCCGCGAGCAGCGGCCGCTCGTCCAGCCACACCTCGGCGTGGCCGTTGACGAGCCCTGTCGCCCGATCCGGGTCGACATCGTCGAGGTAGATCGCCTGGTGGTGGGCGATGTGGTTGCTCGGGCCGTAGGTCTGGATGACGGCTCCGTAGCGGCGGATCACCTCGTCGCGGCCCTCCATCCGCATCGTCCCGTTCGCCATGTCCCAGACGGCGTCGGGAGTGAAGAGCGAGGCGAGGCGGTCGAGGTCGTGGGCGTCGACGGCGAAGCCGTACTCGGCGACGAGCTGGCGGATGGCGAGCTGGTCCTCGACGCGCCGCAGCCGGGCTTCGAGATCGGTCATGGAGCCTCCTCGAGGGGAACCATGATCATAGTTGTGGCCGACGGCTCAGGCCTTCGCGGCCTGCGGCGAGGTCAGGCCGTCCAGCAAGGAACGCGGTGACCCGCGCACCGACCTACCCCGGCTTGACCACGTCCTCGAACGTTCGCCAGCCGGGTCCGCCGGGGGGCCAGATCGGCTCGCCGGTCTCGAGCCACCACATGTCGCCCTCCTGCATGAGGATCCGGCCGCCGAGGACGTCGTCGACGGTGATGCCCGGAACGCCGGTCTTCGGCCACGGGGTCGGGGTGCGGGAGAACTGCAGCAGGCACCCGTGGGTGCTGCTCGGCCGGGAGAAGGTCTCCTCCCAGCTGGGGAAGGACAGGTCGGTGTCGACGGTGAGGTAGCCGGCGTCCTCGATCGCCGCCTCGGTGACGAGCACGTCGTCGACATAGAACGTGACGTGGTGGAAGCCCTCGCCGTGCTTGTCGAGGTACCCGTTGAGCCAGGCGTCGTCGTTCAAGGGAGAGAGCAGCTCGAACTTGACCCCCGGTTCGAGCCCGACCTGGGCGGACCGCACGGCGATCCGATGGTTGTCGCCGCCGCCGATGAGGCGCCCGCCGAGCACGCCCATGAAGAGGTCGAGAGCCCGCTCCAGCGACCGCACGGCGACGGCCACGTGGTCGAAGCTGCGGAGAGGTGCCGTCATGGGATCTCCTTGCCGATCGGATGGGCCCGCCCGAGCGACGACTCGATGAAGAAGGTGGACATGCCGTCGGCCACGGGATCGCCGTCCGCGTCACGGACCTGGAGGTGGAGGAAGGACAAGCGGCGTCCGCGCCTGACGACGTCGGCATCGACCGTGATCGGGGTCTTGAAGGCTGCCCGCAGGAAGCGGAGGTCGAGATCGACCGTCACGGCGTAGGCATCCTCCCCTGTCACCGAGACGGTGGCGGTGCCGGCGGCGTGGTCGGCGAGGGCGGCGATCATCGCGCCGGGGACGGAGCGGTTCGGGTTGAGCCAACGCTCGGGCGGATCCCAGGTCCAGCGGCTGTGTCCCTTCGTCATCTCCTCGCACACGAAGCCGAGCTCGGCGGCCAGCGGCCGTGTGTTCATCCACTCGATCGTCGCCTCGGCGTCGCGCGGCGCCCCTTCGTCGGGAACGGTCACGGGGCCGGCTCGACGATCACCGAGACCGCGCCGAGCCGGACCATCCCGGACAGGGGATCGACGCCGATCTCGGAGCTCAGGATCGTGCCGATGTTGGGCTCGCCGAAGCCGTGGGGGACGGACACGGCGCCGGTCCGGATCGCGTCGGTGACGGTGGCGACACCCGTGAGCGACCCGTGGTCCGATCTGACGACGACCTCCATGCCGTCGGCGATGCCACGAGAGGCGGCGTCCTCGGGATGGATGAGGACATCGGCCGGGTCGGCGCGGCCGCCGACGCCCGCGGTGAGCTGCGAGTTGAGGTGGCGGACCTGACGGCGCGGCACGAGGGCGAGATCCGCACCGTGCGCAATGGCCAGACCGGCGAGCTGGGCCACCACCGCCTCCGGGGCCACGTTCCAGCGACCCTCGGGCAGCACGTTCTCGTGGATCCACCCGAAGACCTGCTTCTCGTCGTGGACCTTCACCCCGGCGGCACGGATCTCGTCGAAGGAACTGCGGCTGCGATCACCGAGGACCCGAAGGAGGTCGTCGTCGGTGAGCTCGTCGGCCGGACGGCCGAGGCCGAGGGCGTCGAGCCCCCACCGTTCGGCGAGCTTGGCGAACTGCCACCACGACGGGCGATGCTCGGCCTTCGGCGGCACGACCGCCGGCGCGTACCTCGTCATCACGAACGGGGCGAACTGGTCCACGAAGAGCGGGATGTCGGCCCGTTCCAGCTGGTCCGTGCACGGCAGCAGATGCGTCGCGTACGGCGCGGTCTCGTTCTCGACCACGTCGCACAGGGCCAGCACCTCCAGCCGCTCCATCACCTTCGCCGTCCGGTCGACGTCGGGGAACGCCGTGATCGGGTTGCCTCCGAGGACGAACAGGGCGCGCAGGTTGCCGCTCTCGATCTCGTCGTACATGGCCGCGACCGGGTACTCGCCGATCCGGCGCGGGAGGTCCGGACGGCTCGGCGGTCCCGGCTCGGCCGTTCCCCCACCTGCGGCGATCGACCGGCCATCGAGCGCCCGCACGTACCCGGGGTTGAACCAGGACCCGCCGGGGGCGTCGAAGGAGTGCGTGATGATCTGCAGCGACCATGCGAGCCACTCGGTGACGTTCGCGGCATCGTTCATCGTGATCCCGGTGCCGGTCTGGACGGCCAGCCGTCCTGCCCTCCGGATCGCTGCGAGCAGTGCTTCGAGATGGTCGATGGAGACACCGGATCGCGATGCCGCCTCGGCTGCGTCGAAGGGCTCGACGGCCTTGCCGAGCGCATCGACGCCGGTGGCGTGATCGGCCAGGTACCGATGGTCGGCTCCGTCGCGCAGGATCTCGCGGACCAGGTAGGCGAACACGACCCAGTCGGTGCCCGGACGGGCGGCGACGTGGGCGGTCGCCAGGCGGGCCGTCTCCGTAACCCGGGGATCGAGCACCCACACCTCGCCCCTGGACGCGAGATCGCGGATGGCGACGACGGGGTCGGGAAACCCGTTGAGGTGGCCGTGCGAGACGACCGGGTTGCACCCGGCGAAGAGCACGAGCCGCGGGTCCTCCCGGTCGGGCACCGGCACGACGCCGGCGAACCCCGCCATCATCTCGGCGATCATCGGCTTCGCGGGAGCGTCGATCGACCCCGAGGAGTAGAGGGACTTCGACCCGATCGCCTGCAGATAGCGCTGCGCCGCGCGCCGCCCGTTCGTGTCGAAGGCCGCTCCGGTGGCCGCGTACACCCCGATGGCGTTGGGGCCGTGCTGATCGCGGATCTCGGTCAGACGGGCGTCGAGATCGCCGAAGAGGCCTGGCCAGGTCGTGCGCTCGAAGGATCCGTTGGCACGGATCGCCGGGTAGTCGAGCCGGCGGGGGTCGTGGTGGAAGGCCCCGAGCGACCGGCCCTTCGGACAGGTGTACCCGTTGGAGACGGGATCGTCGGGATCACCCTTGACCTTGACGACCTGGTCGCCGTCGACCGACACGACGATGCCGCAGAGCGCCTGGCAGATTCGACAGAACGACCGGCGCTCCTCGACCGACATCACCCCTCCGTGAGTTGCCTGCGCACCGATTCGGCAACCGATCGGGCCAGGGCGCGCAAGGCCTCGTCGTCCTTCGCGTAGATCGGGTGCGGCACCATAACGTTGTGGTACCCGGGCAGCCCGAGGTTGCGCGCCTGGGCGGCGACCATCGACTGGAACGGTTCGGTGATCACGACCGTGGCGGGGATGCCGAGCTCTTCCATCTGGACCGCGTCGTGCAAACTGCACGCACTGCAGGCGCCTCAGTCACCCACCCCGGTGATGACGAGATGGCTGCGAGCCGCGATCACCTTCGCCTCGTCGCCGGTGAGCGGCTTGCCCGCCGACGTCTTCGAGAACACATCGACGCTGCGGATCGGGAGGTCCTTCTTCAGCTCCTCCCCGAGGAACTGGAGCAGCTCCTTCGCCCGCGGCTTGCCGTTGTTGACGAGCGTGACGTCGAGCCCGTCCTCGAGCTCGCCGCGCGTCGCGTACTTGAGCGCACCGAGATCGATCGTCGGGCCTGTCGGTTCGTAGACGGTGATCGTCGCCATGGGGTCAATCCTTCGTTTGGAGACGGCTGAAGAAGTCGGCGGGGAGCTCGCACCCCCCGGGGCCGCATTCGGGCAGGCTGTCGCCCTCCTCGCGGACCCGTCGGGTCGTGATCCGGGAGTGCTTGGTGGGCGCCCAGGGAGCGATGTAGGACGACCAGCCGGCGCCGTGGCCGCCGGCGACCGTGACGAGGAGCGCCTCGGGTGACGAAAAGGTGTCGAGGAGGCCGTCCTCGCCGGGGATCATGGGATGGCCGGCGCCGACCTCGAGATGGACGCCCGCCGCCGCGAGCTCGTCGGGGTGGATCCGCGACAGCTCCAGGATCCGGTCGCGGACGTCCTGCTTCGACATCCCCGACTCGACCATCCCGAGCCGGTGCTCGGGCCCGATCACGGCCACGCCCTGGCAGCCCTTTCCCACGGAGAAGGTCGCCGGCAGGCGCGCCGCCGACGCGATCGTCCGGCACAGCTCGTCGCCGTCCTCGGTGAGGTGGTTGGCGATCTGGCGGGGCCCCTCGGAAGCGAAGACCGTGACGGTCGTGTCGCCGAGCTCGTAGCCGAAGTCCTCACGGAGGGTCGTCCAGCCCTCGGGTGGGACGTCCTCGGCGAAGCAGAAGGAGTACTTGCCCGGATGCCCGAACGACGAGCCGTCCATCTTCCCGACCTTGGCGTCGAGGACATTGGCGGCGACGAGCCGCAGAGCCCGCCCGATCGTGGCGTTGGGGCGATTGCCCGAGCCCATCGCGTTGTGCTTGGCGTTCATGCCGATCGCCGCGGCGCCCGGTCCCGACACGATGGTGCAGAGCGCCGCGCCGCCGGTCGAGGTGACGGCGGCGTTGGCGTTGAAGGCGGGGTCGAGGACCGCCTGGAGGCCGGCGATCACGAAGGGGAAGTACTCCGGCCTGCAGCCGGCCATGACGGCGTTGATGGCGGCGAGCTCGGCGGTGACCTCTTTGTTGCGCTCGGGCACCGCGCCGATGATCTCGTCGGCCTCGACCCAGCCGCCGGCGAGCATCGCCTGCACGCGGTCGATGGTGGGCGGCACGACCGGCAGTCCGTCTGTCCAGCCCTGCTCGAAGAAGTGCTCCTGAGCGTCGGCTTCGTCGAGCGTCAGCGTGTTCGCCACGGGACCTCCCCTCTTGGGCGCCCGAGCATAGCCACCTACTTACCGGTTGGTAAGTGCAGGTGGACGGCTCGGCGGCGCCGGCGCGGGCCGGGCCCGATCCCCGGTCGGTAGGGTGAATCCGTGATCGTCGACGCCCACACCGGCTTCGTGGTCCGGGAGGATCTCTGCACCGGATGCGCCATGTGTGTCGTGGCCTGTGCGTCGATCAAGCACGACCTGTACGGGTTCGCCAACGCCCATTCCTACGTCGAGGTCACGCCTGCGCCGCAAGAGGCCTACGCCGTCCGGTTCACAGACGAGTGCGACGGCTGCTGCTACTGCCTGAAGTTCTGCGCCTTCGATGCGATCGAGCGGCCGGAGGGATGGACGAAGGCCCCGCACCTCGAGGAGATCACCCGCCGCCACCGGACCGCCGCAGGGTGACCGCCGTCGACGCCACGACGCTCGAACGCATCCGGCAGTTGCTCGAAGCCGCCCGAGACCGTCCCGTCGATCGGGCGTCGATCGGCCAGGAGGCCGCCGTCCTGTGGTGGGAACTCGACGAGGCAGGGGCCTGCAACACCGAACCGCCGGAGCCGTGGGAGGAGGCGCTGCTGGGTCTCGCCGCCTGGCACACGGGCGACGATCGGCTCCGCCTGCAGCGCGCCGACGACGCGGCGATCGAGCGGTACCTCAGGTCCGTCTAGGCGTTACCGAAAACCCTCCGCCGCCTCCTGGAGGCGCTCGCGGTACGCCGCCCACCATGCGGCATCCCGGTCGGGGAGGTTGGTGACACCGGCCCGGAGCCCGGCCGCTCCGTCGATGAGCTCGCGGACGATGTCGGCGTGCCCGGCGTGCCGGTGGGTCTCCGTCGCCACATGGATCAGCAGCCGGTGCAGCGTCGTCTCGGGGTCCGACCACCAGGGCACCCGGGCCACGGCGTCGAGGGGAAGCTCCTCGATCGTGGCGTCGGCATGGGCCCAGGCGCGGTGGTAGAGCCCGACGACGTCCGCACGGGCCTCGTCGGGCCTCGCCCACATGTCCGCGTTCGCCTCGGCGTCCTCGTCGTACCACGGCAGGGCCTCGCCGTGGGGCCGGCCGAAGCAGTCCCCGAAGTAGCCGAGCTCGACCGAGGCGAGGTGCTTGACGAGGCCGAGCAGGTTCGTCCCCGTCGGCACGAGCGGGCGGCGGACGTCGTACTCCGAGAGCCCGTCGAGCTTCCACAGCACGGCCTCGCGGCCGACCTGGAGGTAGCGGTGGAGAGCCTCCTTCGGTGTCATCACGAGCGCTCGACCCTTCGGCTGCGGCCTTCCGGCTTGCCGAAGTCGACGGTGCCGGGGGTGATACCGGCCTCGCGGAGCTGGAACTTCCGAACCTTGGCGGTCGGGGTCTTCGGCAGCGCGTCGAGGGCTTCGACGTACCGGGGGACGGCGAAGTACGGGAGGCGCCGGTCGCACCACTCCCGCACCTCGGCGAGGTCCACCTCGCGGGACAGCACCACACAGGCCTTGAGCTCGTCCTCTCCCCCTTCGAGCTCGGACGGGACCGCGACGACCGCCGCCTCGGCGACGGCATCGTGCTCGACGATGACGTGCTCCACGTCGACGGAGGCGATGTTCTCGGCGCGTCGCCGGATGCGGTCCTTGATCCGGTCCACGAAGTAGAGGTAGCCGTCCTCGTCCATCCGCAGCGCATCGCCGGTGTGGAACCAGAGGTTGCGGAACGTCTCGAGGGTGCGCTCGGGCATCCCGAAGTAGCCCTGACAGAGGTTCCACGGGTGGCGGGGCCGCACGACGAGCTCCCCGACGGTGTCGGTCGGGAGCTCCTCGTCGGTGTCGGGATCGACGATCCGGACCTCGTACCACGTGCCATCGACACGGCCGGCCGAGCCGAGCCGGGCCTCGTCGAAGTCCTGCGTCGAGATCATGCCGATCTCCGTGTTCCCGTAGGCCGAGACGATCCGGGCGACGTCGAAGCGCCGGCGGAACGCCTCGGCGGGCTCGGGCGGGCACGGAACCGCCCACACGCAGCGGAGGGCGTTGTCGGCATCGAGCGGCGTCGCCTCCTGCTTGAGGATGAAGGGCATCATCACGCCGAGCAGCGTGGTGTGCGTCGCACCCGACGACCGGATCTCCTCCAGCCAGTGGCTCGCCGAGAAGTGGGTCTGCAGGTGCACGGCGGCGCCGACGAGCATCGCGTTGTAGACCGCCGTGAGCTGGGCGTTCACATGGAACAGCGGCAGGTGGGTGAGCAGCACGTCGCCCGCCTCCATCCGGATGAGCGACTGGTTCCGTTCTGCGAGGAGGTGGGCGTGGGCGTGGGTCATCATCGCCCCCTTCGACGGCCCGGTGGTGCCCGAGGTGACGTGGATCGCGGCGAGATCCGAGTATCGCGGAGGGTCCCCGGTCGGTCGTCCGCCGCCGGCCTCGACCTCGGCGAACGAGTGGACCTCGAACCCGGCCACGGCGCCCGGCGACGCGCCGACCACGACCAGGGTGCGGAGGAACTCGAAGCGGGCCGCCGAGGCTTCGATCGAGTCCAGGAAGTCCGCCTCCACGACCATGACGGAGGCGCGGGACGTGTTGACCAGGTGCTCGAGGAAATAGCCGTGGTAGTCCACGTTCACCGGCACCTCCACGGCACCGAGCGTGTTCACGGCGAACCAGGCCAGCACGAACTCCGCACGGTTGCGCACCATCACGAGCACGTTGTCGCCCGGGCCCACCCCGAGGCGCTGGAGGCCTGCGGCCAGCTTCTCGACGCGGGCGCCGGTCTCTCCGAAGCTCAGCGATGTGTCCGGCGCCGCGAAGTGGAGGAACGGCGAGTCCGGCCAGCGATCCACCGCCCTGGAGAGCGTCGCAGGGAGGGTCCAGTCGGCGCGTGACTCAACGACGGTCACGGAGGGCTCCCTGGACCATCCCGGGAGTGACGAGCTCGGTGAGGATGCCACCGACGCTGCCCGGGTGGAAGAACGAGGCGGTGCGGCGTCCGTCCGCCGTCCGCGGCAGCCGGACCTCGACGAGGCCCTGCGCGGCGAGCCGTTCCGCCTCGGCGTCGAGGTCCTCGCAGGTGAAGGCCAGGTGGTGGAGGCCCGGCCCGCGTCGCTCCAGGAACCGGGCCGTGCCGCTCACGGATCCGGGGACCGGGACGAGCATCTCGATGCGGGTGGCGCCCTCTCCGACGGTGAAGAAGTAGGCGTGCGCCTGCTCGGGCTCGAAGAACATGCCGTCGGGCAGCGGCGAACGGCCCTCGTCGAGGGCGAGGCCGAG
>DATHYU010000017.1:0-6873 GCA_035458965.1 Acidimicrobiia bacterium
GGGTGTTCGCCATGCAGGCTGGCCGCGAGGTCAGGGTCGTCGTCGACCCCGGAACCGTGGACGACCTGACCGCGGCGGACCTCGCACGCCGGATCGCCCGGCGCCTGGAGGAGGACCTTCAGTACCCTGGCCAGATCCAGGTCACCGTCATCCGCGAGCTGCGAGCGACCGACTACGCCCGATGACCAGTACGAATCTCGGTCTCCCCGCCGTGAAGGCGCACCGCGTCCCCACCCGTTCCGGACGCCAGTACGTCGTGCGCACCTTCGGGTGCCAGATGAACGAGCACGACTCGGAGCGGATCACGGGCCTCTTCGAGGCGGACGGCATGCACCCGGCCCACGGGGTCGACGACGCCGACGTCGTGATGATCAACACCTGCTGCATCCGCGAGAACGCCGACAACCGGCTGTACGGCAATCTCGGGCATCTGAAGTCGCTGAAGGATCGCCGCCCGGAGATGCGGATCCTCGTGGGCGGCTGCCTCGCGCAGAAGGACCGGGACATCGTCCGGGAGAAGGCGCCGTGGGTCGACGTCGTCTTCGGGACCCACAACCTGCACCGCGTGATCGACCTGCTCGACTACGCCGAGGAATGGGGCCCCGTCACGGAGATCTGGGAAGAGACCCGGTCGATCGACGACGTCCCGTCATCGCTGCCCACGAAGCGGGACGTCGACCACAGCGCATGGGTGACGATCACGATCGGATGCAACAACGCCTGCACGTTCTGCATCGTGCCCCTCGTCCGCGGTGCCGAGATCTCGCGTCGGCCTGGCGACATCGTGCGCGAGGTGCGGGAACTGGCCGCGGACGGCGTCGTCGAGGTGACCCTGCTGGGCCAGAACGTCAACTCCTATGGGCGGGACCTCGCCGTCGACGGGCGCCGGCGTCCGATCTTCGCCGATCTGCTGCGACGGGTCGGCGAGGTCGACGGCATCGGGCGGATTCGCTTCACGTCGCCGCACCCGAAGGACATCAAGGAGGACGTCGCCGTCGCGATGGCGGAGACACCGGCCGTCTGCGAGAACCTTCACCTCCCGCTCCAGTCGGGAAGCGCCAGGATCCTGCGGGCGATGCAGCGCGGGTACACCCCCGGGCGGTTCCTCGAGAAGCTCCGGATGGCCGAGGACATCGTCCCGGGTCTGGCCACCTCCACGGACGTCATCGTCGGCTTCCCGGGTGAGACCGAGGCGGACTTCCAGGGCACGCTCGATGTGATGGCGGAGGCCCGCTTCGACCATGCGTACATGTTCATCTACTCCCCGAGGCCGGGCACCCGGGCGGCCGAGATGGACGATCAGGTGGATCCCGACGTCTCCCAGGAGCGGTTCTCCCGCCTGGTGGCACTGCAACAGCAGATCTCGCTCGACAAGAACGAGGCGCTGCTCGGCACGATCGTCGAGGTGCTCACCGAGGGCCCGTCGAAGAAGGACCCGGGGATGGCGACCGCCCGGACCCGGACGAACAAGGTCGTGCACGTTCCCGGCCGCTTCGAGCCCGGCAGCTTCCTGCGCGCGGCCATCGAACGGGCTGCGCCCAGCCATCTCATCGGAAGCGTCGTTCCCTGAGGCCGGTCGCCGCCCTGCTCGGACCGACGGCGTCCGGCAAGAGCGCCGTTGCCATGGCGATCGCCCGGGAGGCCGGCGCCGAGATCCTGTCGGTCGATTCCATGCAGGTCTACCGCGGCATGGACATCGGCACCGCGAAGCCGACGCCGGCCGAGCGCGCCGAGGTCTCGCACCACCTCGTCGACCTCGCCGACCCGGAGGAGGTGGTGACGGTCGCCGACGTCCAGTCGCACGGCAGACGGGTGATCGAGCAGCTGGGCTCCGCCGAGACCCCGGTCCTGATCGTCGGGGGCTCGGGCCTGCACTTCCGAGCGCTCGTCGACCCCCTCGAGTTCCCTCCGTCGGATGCCGCCCTCCGGCAGCGTCTGGAGTCCCTCGGCGACGACGAGGCGGTGGCGGCGCTCCTGCGGGCCGACGCCGCAGCCGGGGAGGTCGTCGACCTCGCCAACCCTCGCCGGGTGACGCGCGCGCTGGAGATCCACGAGTTGACGGGTCGCACGCCGAGTGACCGCGCCGCCCGCCCCGAGGCCGCCGCAGTGCGCTCCTACACCCCGCTGGTGCCGCTGGTGGCCGTCGGCCTCGACCCCGGAGGCGCACTGCGCCATCGGGTGACCAACCGGTTCGACCGGATGCTCGAGGCGGGGCTCGTCGACGAGGTGGCCGGGCTCGCCGACCGCCTCGGCTCCACGGCCCGCAATGCGGTCGGGTATCGGCAGCTGGTCCCTGTCGTGGCGGGGGAGTGGACGCTCGACGAGGGGCGGCGGAGATCGATCGATGCGACCACCGCCCTGTCGCGCCGACAGCGGACCTTTTTCCGGCGCGACCCGCGCATTCGGTGGATCGAGTGGGATGATGACGTCACCGCGCTGACGCGGTCGGCACGCACCGTGTTCGAGGAGGCCGGATGGACTTCGTGAAGATGGAGGGTCTCGGCAACGACTTCGTCGTCGTCGCCGGTCCGCGGAGGCCGACGTCGGGGGACGTCGCCGCCTGGTGCGACCGCCGTCTCGGCATCGGCGCGGACGGTGTACTGGCCGTCACCCCCGAGGGCGACGGCGTTCGCATGGACTACTGGAACGCGGACGGCTCACCCGCCGAGTTGTGCGGAAACGGACTGCGATGCGTCGCTCGCTACGCCGTGGACCACGAGCTCGTGCCCGGTCGTTCGTTCATGGTGGCGACCCCGATCGGCGATCGGGCGGTGGTGGTTCGCGACGACGACACGGTGCGCGCCCACCTCGGGAGGGTCACCGACGGAGAGGTCGGGACGTTCGAGCTCGCCGGGTACCGGCTGGAATCCGTGTCGATCGGCAATCCCCATGCCATCACGTTCGTCGACGATTGCTACAGCGTGCCGGTGAGTGCGGTCGGCCCGATCGTGGAGGGCGACCCCCATTTCCCGAGCCGCACGAACGTCGAGTTCGCCACCGTCGTCGACCGGAGTCGGATCGATCTGCGCGTCTGGGAGCGGGGCGCCGGGGAGACTCTCGCCTGTGGCACGGGCGCGGCGGCGACGGTTGCGCTGGCGCACTGGCGCGGCCTCACCGATTCGCGAGTGACGGTGATGCTGCCCGGGGGACCGCTCGTGGTCGAGGTCGACGGCGACGACGTCTGGATCGAGGGCCCGGTCCGGACGGTGTTCCGGGGGTCGCTCTGAATCAGCGCAGGCTGCGAAGGACCGCGACGACCTTCCCGATCACCGAGACGCCTTCGGTGAAGACCATCGGTGGGTAGGCGGTGTTGGCGGCCTCGAGGACGACCGTTCCCTCCCGGCGGCGGAGGGTCTTCACGGTCGCCTCGGAGTCGTCGATGAGGGCGGCGACGATCTCCCCGTCCCTGGCGTCCGGCTGCCGTCTCACGACGACCATGTCGCCGTCGAAGATGCCCTCGTCGATCATCGAGTCGCCCTTGACCCGGAGCATGAAGACGGGATCCGTGCCGACGAAGTCGGTCGGCAGTGCGTAGACCTCGTCGATGTCCTCTTCGGCGAGGATCGGTGACCCGGCGGCGATGCGTCCGACGAGCGGCACGTCTCGCGTCGGTGCCCGGCGGAGGTCGGACGGAGATGCCTCGGAGATGTCGGTCATGACCTCGATGGCGCGGGGCTTCGACGGGTCCCGTCGCAGGTGGCCGGCCTTCACGAGGGCCGACAGGTGGGAATGCACCGTCGAGGGGGAGCTCAGGCCGACGGCCTCGCCGATCTCGCGTACGGACGGGGGATAGCCCCGGTCGCGGACCGTGGAGACGATGAGGTCGAGGATCTCGCGCTGTCGGGTGCTGATCTCGGTGGACATGGTCCCTCCCGTTGTGGTCGATTCCACGGTACCGGTTTCGTTTTCGCGAAGCAAACATATGTTCGATCTTGATTATCGAACACGCGTTCGGTAAGTTATCCACAGAGACCGAACACACGTTCGTGATTCGAGGTCCCTGAATCGAGGCACCCAGCGGTGGGGCACCGAGGACTTCACGAGGACGAAAGGAACGGACCGCACATGACCGTCGCCCTGGATCGGTACCACACCCCGCCGGCGCCGAAACGTGTCACACCCGTTTCGTACGGTTCCTCCATCGATGCGGATCCGCCGCATCACCACAGGATGAGCCAGGAGGCGAACGCCATGTCGACGACCGTCAGCCACCCGGCGAGGTCTGTCATCCTCCTCGCCACGGTCGCCGTGGCGTTCGCCCTCCTGCTCATCACCGCCGGCGGGGCGTTCGCCGCCAACGGCGACGGTCCGGCCGACCCGCCGGCGATCGTCGTCGAGCACACCGTCGTGTCGGGAGACACGCTCTGGGGCATCGCCGAGCGGCACGCGGAGTCGGGCGCCGACATCCGTCGCCTCGTCTACGACATTCAGCAGGCCAACGACCTGGCGACGAGCGTCATCGTCCCCGGACAGGTGCTGATCGTCCCGGTCGGCTGAGACGGTTCGACGCGAGGGCAGAGACGGTCCCGGCGGGCAGCCCAAGACATTGGGTTACCCTGCCACGATGCGTTGTCCCTACTGCGACGCAGAGGATACGAGGGTCGTCGATAGTCGCCCGGTCGAGAGCGGTGCGTCCATTCGGCGGCGCCGGGCCTGTGAGAACTGCGGCAATAGGTTCACGACCTACGAGCGCCGGCAGGCGGCCCTGCTCGTGGTGAAGCGTGACGGGACCCGTCAACCCTTCGAGACGGCCAAGATCGAAGCCGGCCTCACGGCTGCCATCGCCGATCGCCCGGTACCCGGGGGAACCATCGAGCGCATGGTCCGCCAGATCGTGACGTGGGCCGAGGAACAGGGGCCGGTCGTGGCATCCGAGGAGATCGGGGCGCGGGTGCTGGCGGGGCTCCGCGATGTCGACGAGGTCGCCTATCTCCGCTTCGCCTCCGTGTACAAGGACTTCACGGGCACGCACGATTTCGAGCGCGAGATGGCCGAGCTCGAAGGCGCCGACTGAGTCAGGCCGTCAGCAGGGCGAGGCCGTCCACGGCGACCAGCGCGTGCCGCACGTGATCCCGGAGCAACACGAGGCCCTTCGCTCGGGTCTCCACCAGGATCGCTTCGAGGTCGGCGATCCATGCCTCCGCCTCGGCGACCCGATCGGCTGCGTCGGGGAGACCGTTTCGCAACGCCTCGAGGTAGGGCTCGCGCCACTCGGCGAGCCGTCCGAGCGTGTCGAAGGCTGCGGTGCGATGCGGCTGCATGGCGGGTACATCTGGCAGCGCCGCCACCCGGGCACCGGCGGTGGCGAGCGCGACCGTCAGCGCTGCATCGATCTCGGCGACCTCCGGACCGGTGGCGGCCGACGGGAGCGCCGGGAGTTCGGCGAGCTGGGTGGCGCCGGCGGTGTACCGCTGGATCGCGGTCAGGCGGGCGGCGGCGTCGTAGACCGCGGCGGCGGCTGCGAATCCCTGGTCGTGGATGCGGTCGAGCCCGTGGCCGGTGTCGACCACGACAGGCCACGGGTCGGGTTGGGAGGACAGCTCGGTCAGTTCGTCGGCGAGCACCGCCAGCCGGGCAGCGCGAGCGCGTTCGGGCATCATGCCGTGGTCGAGCGACCGGTCGGCATGGTCGAGTTCGGTGCGGAGCTCCTCACCGAGGGATCGGAAGGCGTCGAGCCGGGCATCGGCGGCCTGGGCCGGTGCGCGGGCCGCGGCGAGGACGCCGATCGCTCCCAGCGCACCCAGCAGGAGGGCGAACGTGATCATGGTCCATCGGTAGGTGCGCCGGCGCTGGAAGGCGCGGGCCATCGGCCGGGGCGTCCAGTCGATGGGATCCCCGGCCGGAAACTCGCCCGGATGGGGTGGCGGCAGGGGATCTGCGGTCGTGGACGCCGGCACCGTCACGAGAAGGTCGAGCAGCGTCGGTCGGGTTCGTCGTGCGGTCAGAGATGTCCTCCGTCGATGACGCCATAATCGGCATCGTGCGCATCTCCCTGAAGCGGCTGGACCCGGATCTTCCTCTGCCGGCGCGCGCCCATCCGGGTGACGCGGGCGTCGACCTGTATGCGGCCGAAGGCGTTCACCTGGAGCCGGGTGAGCGAGCGCTCGTGGGCACAGGCATCGCGGTGGCGATCCCCGAGGGCCATGCGGGTCTCGTCGCGCCCCGCAGCGGCCTCGCAGTCCGCCACGGGCTGTCGATCGTGAACGCTCCTGGAGTGGTGGATGCCGGGTACCGGGGCGAGGTGAAGGTGAATCTCGTCAACCTCGGAGCGGAGCCGGTCGATGTCGGGCGGGGCGATCGGATCGCCCAACTGCTGGTCGTCCCGGTGGCCGCCGTCGAGTTTCACGAGGTCGACGATCTCGACGCCACGGCCCGTGGAGACGGGGGATTCGGGAGCACCGGGGGCTTCGGCCAGGTTCCGACCCCGTGATACTATGAGCGGCCCAAGCGGACGTAGCTCAGTTGGTAGAGCGTCACCTTGCCAAGGTGAAGGTCGCCGGTTCGAGACCGGTCGTCCGCTCCGAGGGGTGGTTATCGGCTGCCTCTTGACGGTCCGCCCGGCGGCGTGGCCGAGTGGTTTAGGCAAGGGACTGCAAATCCCTGTACCCCGGTTCGATTCCGGGCGCCGCCTCCCACGGCCACCGGGAAAGGTGGCCGAGCGAGGGCGCTTAGCTCAGGGGGAGAGCGCTTCCTTGACGCGGAAGAGGTCAGAGGTTCAAATCCTCTAGCGCCCACGAGAGAAACCCCAGGTCATCCTGGGGTTTCTCGCGTGTGGGAGTGGCGCTGCCGCCGCTCCTCGAGAACGCGCTTGTCTAGGGCGTTACTTGCCGCAATTATCGCTGATTTGCCCGCGTACGTTGTCAGCTCTGTCCG
>DATHYU010000018.1:0-5398 GCA_035458965.1 Acidimicrobiia bacterium
AAGACCGGTTCGAGCCCGTCCATCATCCCCAGATGATCGAGCGTCCAGCCATGGAGTAGGACGATTGGCCTGCCGTCGCCGACGGATTCGTGAAAGAAGGCATGATCGCCACGAGTCTGGTTCACAGTGCCATGTTCTAGCAGTCTCCAACACGCGGCACCTCGTCGTCCTACTGGGCAATCGGCACCTCGCGATTCATCACACCACGGCGCGATCCTCCAGTTCGGGTCTATCCACCGTCGGATCTCCGACACCAGAGATCGGCGACCCTCCAGTGAGGCCCACTTCCTGGAGGGTTGCGTTCGTTCTGGGGCTCTGGCCTGGGATGTCGGCGAAGGAGACCACCGCCCCCGTCCTGCATCTCTTGCGCGAGGACGAGTGCCTCGGCGTGCAACAAGGGGCATCGACCAGATCCACGTCCGGGGCCCTGCGTCCTCGACGCGGCCTAGCGAGAGCCGGCCGACGCGTGGACGATGGGGAGGCCTGCAGCGACCCATCCGAAGAAACCGCCCTCGAGGGTCGCCACGTCGTGGTAGCCCAACTCCTGGAGTGCCAGTGCGGAGAAGGCTCCGTTCCCACCGCCGTCGCAGAACGTGATCACGCGTCTGTCGAAGTCGCCGAAGATGCCCCCGGCGCGGAAATAGGGGCTGTCCGGATCGGCCCACCACTCCAGCACCTGTCGGGGTACGGTATGTGATCCGGCGATCGTCCCGCGACGCTCGATTTCAGAAGGCAGCCGCGTATCGAGGAGGAGGATCTCCCCGGCAGCGATCTCCTCGGCGAGATCGAGCGGCGCGACCAACTCGACGCGCTCGTTCGCCTTGGCCCACATCTCGAGAACGGTCCTACGTGTCACACCGTCCCTCTCCGCGTGTCTCCATCAGGCTACGTGCCGCACCGCCTCGACGGGCCCCGCCCCCTCCGATCGCGTAGCGTCGGGGGTATCGGTCGTCTGGAGGGCCCATGAAGAGAGCCGCGATCACCCTGGCTCTGCTGGTCGTCGTCGGAGGGTGCGTCGACGACGAGTCCGACACGATCGAGGGCTCGGGAACGGTGGCGACAGAGACCCGCGCCGTCGGGGAGTTCGACCGGATCTCGGTGGAGGGGTTCGGGAGGCTCGATGTCGAGGTAGGGCTGCAGACCTCACTGAGCATCGCGGCGGACGACAACGTGTTGCCGTATCTCGTCACCGATGTGGACGGGAACACACTGAGGATCAGATCCCGCGAGGACACCTCCTTCCGCAACATCGAGCAGCCGATCTTCACGATCTCCACACCCCTCCTTGCCGGTGTCTCGATCTCGGGGAGCGGAGAGGCGACCGTTGCCGGCCTGGCCGCCGATCGCTTCGAGGTCTCGATCTCGGGGAGCGGGGACCTGACCGCGGCGGACGTCCAACTCGTCGTGCTCGACGTGTCGATCTCGGGCTCGGGAAACGTCCGGCCCTCCGGGGTCGCCGAGACACTCTCGCTGTCGATCGCCGGGTCGGGGCACTTCCGGGGTGCGGATCTCGTCGCAGCGTTCGCCGATGTCGACATCGGTGGAAGCGGGAACGTCGTCGTCCACGCGACGGAGAGTCTCGACATCTCCATCGGCGGATCCGGCGGTGTGACCTATCTCGGCGATCCGGCGCTCACCCAGTCGATCGGCGGGAGCGGCGACATCTCCAGGGGTTGACGGCTAACGCGCCAGGGCTGCGAAGAGGAAGGCGCCGTCGGCATCGCGAAGGTTGAACTCGCCCCGGATCAGGACCCATCGGCCGGCACGCTGGAGGAGGTCGAGAATCTCCGCCTCCTGCTCCATCACGTCGGCGTCCTCGCAGGCCCGTTCGGTCCACGAGAGGTCTTCGAAGATCAGGATCTGACCGTCGTCGGGATCGCGGACACCCGACTCGAACTCGTCGTAGGGGCCGGAGACCTGCCAACGGGCCTGGTAGTCGTTGCATCCGGCGGATCCGGAGACGGTCCCATCGGCCCCGAAGGCAATCGTGACCTCGGTCTTCCAGACGTTGGTGATCATGCCGGGGCCCTGGCTGTAGTCGTCCACGGTCCAACTCGTACCGGCGAGTCCGGGGGCGTCGACGCCTTCGGGGGCCGTCGTGCTCTCGGGCGCCGTGGTCGTCGCCGGTCGGGAGGTCGGCGCAGGCTCAGAGGTCGCGGCGGGCCGGGACGACTGCGCCGGCGGTGTGGAGGTCGGTTCGGCATCGCCGCCGCCGCAGGCGGTCAAGAGCACGAAGATGGCAACGAAGCCGCGCCATCGGACCATGCCTCGAACCTACTCCTCCAGCGGCCCCCGTGTGCCGGTCCGAGGGCTCTCGACCGAGGACGAAGGGGATCGATGATTTCCGGCCAGGTCGACGTCCGCTGGCCAGGCGTTGGTCAGCTCCGGCACTCGGTCGCCATCTCGACGACCGGTGACAGGTCGCCGGGCTCATCGGCGCCGAAGTAGAAGCACAGCTCGCCGCCCGAGTTGCTCAGGCGGTAGTAGTACTCGTCGTCGTTGCTGCCTGCCGCGACGCTGTCGCCGTAGACCGATTGCAGCTCGGCGAGGGTGTCGCCGACGGTGATCCCCTCCGATGTCGTCACGTAGTTGCGCGGCCGTTCGTCGCCGTCGGCGTCGACGGTCGGCCCCACGAAACGGACCCGCTCCAGCGTCTCTGCGCGATCGGGGTCGGTCGGGTCGGGTCCGAAGAACAGGAAGGCGAGGCCCTCGATGAAGACGCCGCGGAGTCCGAGCGGCTGCGGATCGGTGATCGGGTACCAGTCCGTGTCGAACTCGTCGAGGTTTCCACGGACGCCATGGCCGAGGAACTCGAAGATTCGATCGATCGTCGTCCCGGCCTCGTCGCCGATGGACAGCTTGGTGTCGCCGTACGTGATGCCGTTCGTGGCGAGGATCCACTCGCCGACGGGCCGTTCCGGAGACGTGACGCTCAACACGAACGTGTAGCCGACGTCCCCCTCGGGCGAGGTGACCGCGATCCGGTAGTCCTGAGACGCCGGCATGAGGTAGGTGGACTGACCGGAGGGCTCCACGGCGGTGCCGTCCGCACCCGTGATAGACACGGCGAGGCCTGCGATGTCGGGAAGGGTGATCACCACGGTGCTCCCCTCCACGAGCGCGGCAGCGAACTCGGCGGCGCTCGACGGCGTGCTGTAGGCGAGGACGGTCCGCTCGCCCTCGCCGTCGACGCGTCGGATCTCGTCGCAGCGCGACAGCATCGCGGTGAGGGTGTTCGGGCCGGCGATGCCGTCGGCCGCCAAGCCGAGGTCGCCCTGGGCGGCTTCGACGGCGGCCCGGGTGCCTGGACCGAACGCCCCATCGACGGTCACATCGCCGCCGAGGCAGTTGAGGAGGAATTGGAGTGCTTCGACGAGGTCGCCGCGGTCGCCTTCCTCGACCCGGGGCAGATCTGACGCGAGGCTCGGCTCTGCCTCGGTGGTCGTCGTGGTCTCGGCGACCGTCGTGGTCGTGGTGGTCGTCGCCGGAGGCGCCGCCGTCGTGGTGGTCGATGGCGCGGTCGTCACGGTGGTGCTCGCAGCGGTCGTGGAGGTGGCCGAGGTCTCGGCGGTGTCGTCTCCGTTGCATGCCGTCGCCAACAGGGCGAAAGCGACGATGACGATCGTCGGGCGGCCAAGGACTCGTCGCACGCTGCACCTGCCTTCGACAGACTGTCTCCGGGTTCCTCGATGGCAACCGTAATCGGTGAGCAAGGGACGGTGCCGGCGTGACCGCGACAGATGCCTGATTTGCGGCACGGCCGGCCGGGGACGACCCTCCCGGGCGAGGAGGGTGCTCGTGCTCCGATGGATCGTGGGGATCATCGCCGTGCTCGCCGTCGCGGCGTGCAGTGGCGACGAAGCGGTTCCCTTCGCCGTGGTCGTCGAGCCGCCAGAGGTGACCGGCATCATCGCCGACGAGCCCCTCACCGTCCTCGTGTCCGTCGAATCCGAGGCGAACGATGAGGTGGTGCTGACGGCGAGTGCCTCGGGTGGCGAGGTGAGCGTCGACCCGCCGTCGATCGAGCCGGGTCAGGTGGCGGTCGTCACGGTGCTCATCCCGTGGGACCTGGACGAGCGTCCCCGCCAGGTGGTCGTGATGGGGGAGCGGGACGGCCTTCAGGCCTCGGCCACGGTCTCGACCGGACCGGTCGTGACGGTCGACGAGGAGACGGTGCCGTATGCGGGGCAGGTCCTTGCCGCGTTCACGACCTGGCTGGGTGACAACCGGCCTGCCCTCGGGCTCACCACATCGACCGAGTTCACGGGGACCCGCGTGGCGCCGGTGGCCGACAAGCGGGTCCACCACGTGTTCTGGACGGTCGAGTGGGAAGTCGGCCTCACGTGGCGCGAAACCGTCAGGCCCGAGGACTGGGCGGAGCTGTATCTCAGGCCCCGCGACGCCCTCCGCCCCACCCAGGCGTTTCGCCTGGGTTCCCAGCGCGACGCATTCACCGACGGCCGAATCGATGTCGAGCAGATCGAGCCGCCTCCGACCGTCGTTCGCTGAGTCGGGTTCTGGCGCCGGGCGTGCCGATGGCGTCGTGAGGCCGGCGGGCGTGCTGGTCCCGGGCACGGCGCCGGCAGCGCCTGGCGAGGCGCCCGAGCAGGCTGCCGGCTGCCATCGCCGAGACAGCGGGTGGGAGCTCATCTCCGTGAGAGCTGGGGCGGTCGACGCCCACGTCCGCCACGGCGATGCCGCACCCGGCGACCCCGTTCCCGGCGCCGGGGGCCAGACGCTCGACGAGACCTGCACCCCCAAGCCCGACCCGCAGAGGCTCTCGACGTGATCGGCGCCCGGCTCGATCCGGTCACCAGGCGTCCGGCGGCTCACGCAGTCTCCATCGGTCGACTTGCGGTGAGCCTCTTCGGGTGAAGGCGGGCGAGGTCAGTCCTCGTACTTGAAGGAGACCTTCAGCTTCGTCCGAAAGGCGATGATCCCACCGGCCTCATCGATGTTGATGTCGAGGTCGGCGACCTCGGCGATCCGCAACCCGCGCAGCGACTTGCTCGCCTCGGCGAGCGCCACGGCTGCAGCCTTCTCCCACGACTCGGCACTGGTGCCGACGAGCTCGATGATCTTGTACGTGCTCTCCATGCGACTCCTCCGGTCCTCCGGCGTGCAGACGCCAGCGAACACCGCCGGGACCGGACGTACCAGAGGCCTCGGGCCATTCCCGATGGCGTGGCGCACGCGCGGGCCGAGGGTCGAGGCGGTGCCCATCGTCGGCCGTCGATGGGCGCGAGGCCCAGCAGCCCCTTCAGGGCCACCGGACGAGGAGGACGATGGAGGCGAGGAGAGCAATGCGGCTTCTCGAGGCGTTCGCGGTGGTCGTGGCCGGCGGGGCGGCGGCTCTCTTTCCGAGCGTGCTCACGGCCCTGACCGTCCTGTCCGCTGC
>DATHYU010000019.1:0-3668 GCA_035458965.1 Acidimicrobiia bacterium
CAATGTCCGCCAGGCAAACGTCGTCGCCGGTGAGCACGGCGGCATTACGCAGCACATCGGCGCCTACCAGGTGGACGTCGACGGCCGCAAGATCACCTTCATCGACACTCCCGGCCACGAGGCGTTCACCACGCTTCGGGCACGCGGCGCCGAGCTCACGGACATCGTGGTGCTCGTCGTGGCCGCCGATGACGGCGTCATGCCCCAGACCGTGGAGGCCATCAGCCACGCCAAGGCCGCCAACGTCCCGATCGTCGTGGCGATCAACAAGACCGACCTCGACACCGCCGACCCCTATCGGGTCCGGGCCGAACTCACCCAGCACGAGATCGTGGTCGAGGAACTGGGCGGCGAGGTCGTCAGCGTCGAGCTGTCGGCGCTCAACGGCGACGGCGTCGACCAGCTCCTGGAGTACATCGACCTCATCGCCGAGCTCGAAGGCTTCTCCGCGGACCCCAAGGCCCCGTGCTCGGGAACGGTCGTCGAGTCGCAGCTCGAGAAGGGCCGCGGCCCGACGGCGACGGTGATCGTGCAGCGCGGCACGCTCGAGCGTGGGGACGCCCTCGTCGCCGGGACGGTGTCGGGGCGGGTCCGCGCGATGTTCGACGAGAACGGCAACCAGATGAAGGAGGCGGGACCCTCGACACCGGCGCTCATCATGGGATGGGACGACGTTCCCTCCGCGGGCGACTACTTCGAGGTCGTCGCCAGCGATCGCGAGGCCCGCTCGATCGCGGCGGACCGCGAGGACGTTCAGCGCCGTGAGGAGCTCGCCGTGCCCACGGCGGCCGAGCGCCTTCAGATGCTCCTCGACGATCTGCGCACATCGGAGGACACCGAGCTGCGGATCATCGTCAAGGTCGATGCCCACGGGTCGCTCGAGGCGATTCGTGATGCCGTCGCGAAGATCAGGCGCGATGACGGCCAGGTCACGATCATCCACACCGCCGTCGGAGGCATCACCGAGAACGACGTGCTGCTCGCAGACACCACCGACGCCGTGGTCTTCGGTTTCAACGTCCGCCCCGACGGCAAGACCCGCCGGGCGGCGGAGCAGGCGGGGATCGAGATCCGCACCTATCGCATCATCTACGAGCTCCTCGACGACATCGAGGCGATGCTCGTGGGCAAGCTCGCCCCCGAGGAGGTCGAGCAGGTGCTCGGATCGGCCGAGGTCCGGGCGACGTTCCGGGCGCCCCGCTTCGGCACGATCGCGGGCTGCCTCGTCACCGAGGGGTCGATGAACGCCGGAGCCGCGGTGCGGCTCGTGCGGGACGGTGTCGTCGTGTACGACGGCAAGATCGGCTCGCTGCGGCGGTTCAAGGACGACGTCGACACGGTCGTCGCCGGCACCGAATGCGGTATCGGCCTCCAGAACTACCGGGACATCAAGGAAGGCGACGTCCTCGAGTCGTATCTCGTCCGCGAGGTCGCGAGGACGTAGGGGCCCGCTGGGCGATGCATGTCATCCGTCTCGACGACCAGTCATCACCGGGCGTCGTCGGCCTTGCCGTTCCTTCGTCCCGGCCTGGCGGCGGGCCGATTCCTTGCGAGCGGCGCGTCTGGCCGCCGATGCGGGCAACGGCACCGTCCGGTGGACCCCTCCATCGGCGCCGAGCGCCGGGGGTGGGATCGTGATGCATGCCGCCGCCCTGCGCGTCGAGGTGCGCATCCCCGGTGTCGCCTCGCTCAAGGGGAAGCGCCGGGTGTTGCGCGGGCTGCGCGCCGCCCTCGAGACCGCGTTCCCGGTCGGGATCGCCGAGGTGGGGCGTCAGGATGCCTGGCAGTTCGCGACGATGGGTGTGGCGCTCGTCTCCGGCGAGCACGGGCAGCTCGAGTCGATGATCTCGGCGATCCAGCGGACCATTCTGGAGTACCCGGAGGTCGAGCTGGTCGAGATCGGGGTGGCCTACCTGGAGGAGGAGTGATGGGGCGCGGGCCACGGATGCGGAGGGTCAACGAGACGCTGCGCGAGATCATCGCCGACGAGCTGGAGCGGCTGAAGGATCCGGGTCTCGGGTTCGTCACGATCACCGGCGTCGACACCGCCCCGGATCTCCGGACCGCCAAGGTCTACTATTCCGTGCTCGGTGACGAGGACCAGGCGCAACAGACTGCCGACGCGCTCCACCGGGCTGCCAAGCGGATTCGCGCCGTGGTGGGCGGCCAGGTGAGGATGAAGTACCTGCCCGAGCTCGACTTCCTGCCCGACGAGGCGATCGAGCGGGGCATCAGGATCGAAGCGCTGTTGCGCGAGATTCGGGAGGAGCACGATGACGCCGGAGATCGCAGCATCGATCACGGCGGCGGCTGAGGCGATCGCCGCCGCCGACCGCTTGGCGATCACCGGCCACGTGAACCCCGACGGCGATGCGCTCGGCTCCGCGCTCGCCCTGGCGCTGGCCGCTCGCTCGGTCGGCAAGGAGGCGGTCGTCGGCTTCGGGGGAGGCTCGGTGATCCCCGAGCACTACGACTTCCTCGATCTGACACCCATCGTCGACGCCGCCGATTTCCCGGACGAGCCCGACGTCATGGTGGTGTTCGACACGGCGGTGGCGGACCGGCTCGCCGAGCTCGCAGGCGCCGCCGCCCGTGCCAAGACCCTCGTGGTGGTGGATCACCACGTCACCAACGGCGGGCTTGGGGACATCGCGATCGTCGACCCGACGGCTTCGGCATCGGCCATGCTCGCCTTTCGGCTCATCGAGGCCCTCGGATGGGCGATCGACGACTCGGTGGCGACCGCCCTCCACACCGGGATCGTCACCGACACGGGCCGGTTCCAGTACTCCTCGACCGATGGCGAGACGCTTCGGGTGGCGGCCGAGCTCCTCGATGCCGGCGTGCGGCCCGAGGTGATCGGACAGGCGATGTACGAGTCGGTTCCCTTCGGCTATCTGGCCGCGTCGGCCGCGGTGCTGGGCCGGGCCGTCCTCGAGGAGGAGTTGGGCCTCGTCTGGTCCGTCGTGCTCCGCGCCGACGTGGCTGCGGCCGGCGTCGATCCGAGCGACCTCGACGGCCTGATCGACGATCTCCGGATCGCCCGGGAGGCCGGCGTCGCCGCCCTCGTCAAGGAGGTCGACCAGGGTTTCAAGGTGAGCCTCCGGTCGCGCGGCGCCGTCGACGTCGGCTCGATCGCCGCCGCCAACGGCGGTGGGGGACATCACAATGCGGCCGGTTTCACCGTGCCCGGTCCGCTCGCCGACGTCCTGGAGCGGGTGCGGGCGGGACTCCGATGACGACGGGCTTCGTGCTGGTCGACAAGCCGGCGGGTTGGACGTCCCACGACGTCGTGGCCAAGGCGCGCCGGCTCCTGCAACAGAAGAAGGTCGGCCATGCCGGAACGCTCGATCCCATGGCGACCGGTCTCCTCGTCCTCGCCGCAGGCCGGGCGACCCGCCTGCTGCGTTTCGTGCAGGGGGCCGAGAAGGTGTACGTCGGCCAGATGCTGATGGGCGTCGCCACCGACACCCTCGATGCCGACGGTGCCGTGCTCGAGCGCGAGCCGCTGCCGGTCTCGGCCGAGGAGATCGAGGCTGCCGCGGCCCGGTTCGTGGGCCCGATCATGCAGGTGCCCCCCATGGTGTCCGCCCTCAAGGTGGGTGGCCGCCGCCTCTACGACCTCGCCCGCGAAGGGGTCGAGGTGGAGCGTGACGCCCGGCCCGTGA
>DATHYU010000020.1:0-3009 GCA_035458965.1 Acidimicrobiia bacterium
GACGCCGCCGACCGGATCGCCGACCTCATCCCGGGCCTCGACTCCCCCACCGTGATCCCGCTCACCCACGACGGCATGGTGGCGGTCCACTCGGTCGTCGACACCGACGAGTTGTGGAACCTGCTCCCGGAGCTCGAGGCCGCCGGGGCCAGCGGCATCCTCGTGATCCCCATCGAGCAGCTCATCCCATGATCCGCCGCGTCACCCTCGCCGACCTGACCCCCGCCGAGCGTCGAACCCTCGTGACGCGCTCCGCCGTCCCGCGAGCCGACGTCCGGCGCGCCGCGGCCGACATCGTCGAGGCGGTCCGCACTCGTGGCGACGCAGCCGTCGAGGACTACGGCCGCCGCTTCGGCGGGCTACGCGAGGGCGGGGCCCGCGTGCCGGCCGACGAGATCCGCAAGGCCACCGAAGCCGCGTCGCCCGAGTTCGTCCACGCGGTCCGCGGCGCGGCGGCCAACGTGCGGAAGGTCCACGAAGCCCAGCGTCCCGACGACGCCGTCGTGACCGTCGCGCCCGGGGTCACCATTGCCCGCCGCTGGGCGCCGCTGCGGCGGGTCGGGTGCTACGTGCCCGGCGGATCGGCGCCACTGCCCTCGACCCTGATCATGACCGCCGTGCCCGCCCAGGTCGCCGGCGTCGGCTCCATCGCCATCGCCACGCCTGCGGGTCCCGATGGTGGCGTCGACCCGGCGCTGCTGGCGACCGCCGGGATCCTCGGCGTCGAGGAGCTCCTCGCCATGGGCGGAGCCCAGGCGATCGCCGCCCTCGCCTACGGCACCGAGTCGATCGAGCGGGTCGACAAGATCGTCGGACCGGGCAACGCCTTCGTGACGGCCGCCAAGCTCGCCGTGGCCGGCGACTGCTCGATCGACATGCCGGCGGGACCGTCCGAGGCCCTCGTGATCGCCGACACCGGAGCCGATCCCCGCCATGTCGCCGCCGACCTGCTCGCCCAGGCAGAGCACGGCCCCGACTCACCGGTCGCCCTCGTCAGCGACGATCCATCGGTCCTCGACGCCGTCCTCGACGCCGTCCGTGAGCTGACCGATCGGCTCGATCGACGCGACATCGTGGAGAAGGCACTGTCCGACCACGGCCTCGCCGTGCTCGCCGCCGACATCGACGAGGCCATCGCGTTCGCCGACGAGTACGCGCCCGAACACCTGTCGATCCACCTGGCCGACGCCGCCGGCGCCGCCGATCGGATCACCGGCGCCGGCTCGGTCTTCGTCGGAGCGTGGGCCCCCGAACCCGTCGGCGACTACGCCAGTGGGGCGAACCACGTCCTGCCCACCGGCGGGCTCGCCTGCTCGATGTCACCGCTCGGAACGGAGGACTTCGGGTCATGGCGGCAGGTGCAGACGCTGACCCGCGAGGGGCTCGCCGGCCTGCGCAGCGTCGTGACGACCCTCGCCGACGCCGAGGGACTCGGCGCCCACCGCCTCGCCGTCGACATCCGGTTCGAGCCATGAGCGGCGCACCCGTGTACCAGTGGCAGCCGTCCACCGCCGAGATCGCAGCCCGCGCCGGGATCCCCGTCGATGCCGTCACGCGCTTCGACCACAACACCTCCCCGGCACATCCTCCCTGGGCCGAAGCGGTGGCCGCCAGAGCGAGCGCCGGGATCAACGAGTACCCGGCAGCCGACTACACGCCACTTCGCGAGGCGATCGCCGCCTACCACGGCGTCCATCGCGACCAGGTGGTCCCCGGCGCCGGTGCCGACGAGCTCATCCTCCTCACCGCCAAGGCGTTCCTGCGTCCCGGGGATCGCGCCGTTGCCGATCTCCCCGCCTACCCGATGTACCGCATCGCGACGGCGCAGCACGGGGGGGACTTCGTGGGGGTGACCCGGGAAGCAGATCTCGCCTTCCCGACCGACCGCCTCGCCGAGGCGGCCTCGACGGCGGCGATCACCTGGCTCTGCCTGCCACACAACCCGGTGGGTGACCGTCCCCCCGACGGGGACGTCGATGCGATCCGATCTGCGACGGCCGGCGTCGTGGCCGTCGACGCGGCGTACGCCGAGTTCACCGGCGATCGCTGGACCACCACGGTCGCCGACGACCCGGACCTCGTCGTGATCGGGACCCTGTCGAAGGCGTTCGGGCTCGCGGGCATCCGCGTCGGCTACGCGCTCACGTCCCGGGCCCGAGCCGCCGCCCTCCATGCCGTCCGGCCACCCGGGAGCGTGTCGACGATCGCCGCCGAGCTGGCGATCCGGGGGTTGTCCGACCTCGACTGGATGCGGGGGAACGTGGCCCGGCTGATCACCGCCCGGGACGATCTCGACCTCCGGCTCCGCAAGATCGGCCTCGATCCCCGTCCCTCCGTGGCCAACTTCCTCCTCGTCGCCGTCCCCGACGCGCACGGCGTGGAGCAGCGCCTCATGGCCCGCGGGCTCGTCGTGAGGAAGTTCCCCGAGGGACACCCGCTCGACGGATATCTCCGCTTCACCGCACGCACCGCCGACCAGCACGAACGACTGATCACCGAACTCGAGGAGGCCCTCGCATGAGCCGTACCGCCAGCCGTCACCGGGTCACCCGGGAGACCGACGTGGCCGTGACCATCGACCTCGACGGCACCGGTGCCGCCGCGATCTCGACCGGCGTCGGGTTCTTCGACCATCTCCTCACGTCCTTCGCCCACCACGGCATGCTCGACCTGGAGATCGCCACGAAGGGCGACCTCGAGGTGGACGACCACCACACGGTCGAGGACACGGCCCTCGTCCTCGGCGAAGCGATCGCCGAGGCGCTCGGTGATCGCTCCGGAATCACCCGCTTCGGGGACGCCGCCGTCCCGATGGACGAGGCGGTCGCCCGCGCCGTCGTCGATGCCGGGGGCCGGCCGTACGCCGTGATCGATCTGCCCCTGCGCGCCGACCGGATCGGCGCGCTCAGCACCCAGAACATCCCCCATGCCCTCGAGGCGTTCGCGAGGACGGCCGGCTTCACCATGCACCTCTCGGCGACGGGAGCGAACGACCATCACGTGGCCGAG
>DATHYU010000021.1:0-2111 GCA_035458965.1 Acidimicrobiia bacterium
GGCATGCCCCGGCCCACGTACTTCTTGGCGATCGAGACGACGAGCCGGAGATTGGCCTCGACGAGCCGGCGCTGAGCCCGCTCCCCCAATCGCACCTGGCGGTCGAGGATCGTCTTCTCGGCAACCGCGAGATCGCCTTTCTCCTCGAGCTTCGGCTTGGCGCGCTCGCCCGCCTCCATCTGCATCGCGAGCTCGACCTCCTGCTGGGCGTCGAGCAAAGGGACGCGGCCGATCTCCTGGAGGTACATGCGGACGGGATCGGACACCTCGATCTCCGAGGCGACGGCATGGACGTCGAAGATGGCTTCGGGGTGGTCCTCACGGACCTCGACGTCCTCACCACGGAGCACGTCCAAGACCTCGTCGAACGCCGTCGAGCCTGCCTCGGCCTCCTCGAGCGCCTGCTGGACCTCGGCCATCATCACGAAGCCGCGCTGACGAGCCCGTTTCCGGAGATCCTCGAGGACCGTGCGGGCGCTGTCGTTCACTCGGGGCTCCAGACGTCTCGACGTTCGCGTTCCAACGCTATCAACTCGGACAGGCCCTCAGAAGCCTCCTCGGTCCGCCCTGATGCTTCGGCATCGGCGACGACCCGCCTGAGTTCGGCGATGCGGCGGTCCAGGGCGCCCGCCTGCAGCTTCCGCAGCACCTCGGCCCCATCCTCCGGCAGCGGCACCCGCTCGAAGGCGAGTTGCTTGAGCAGCGAAGCCGCCTCAGAGTCGTCCTCACCGAGCAGCGACCCCAGATCCGGCGCCGCCCCGACCGGGAGGCCCTCGAGGACCGGCGCCAGCAACTCGAAGGCGGCGCGGTGTTCCGGTGCGATGAACACCGATGCCTCGACGTCGCCGAGGCCGGGCATGTTCACCAGGAGCAGCCGCAACAGCTCGCGTTCGGCCTTCTCGTTCCCGGTCAGCCGTCGGGCGGCCGCCGCGCTCCGCGGAGGCGGTTCGGGAGCCTCGATCCCCCGCCTCGCCTGTTCGATCGCCGGCTCGACGACACCCATGTCGACACCGGTGCGGCGCGCGACGAGCACGGCGTACTCGTGGCGGGCAACCCGGTCGGGGTGCAGCGCGACCAGCCCGGCGACGGCCCGCACCGCCCGGCCCCGGGCCTCCGGCTCACCCAGGTCGAACCGATCGAGTTCCCGGTCGATGCGGAACGCGAGCAGTGCCGTCGAGTCCTCGACCGCCTTCTTCAGCAGATCGGTCTCCTCGTCGGCGACGAGGTCGGCGGGATCGCGCCCGGGCGGCAGGCCGGCAACCCGGAGGTCGAGATCGCCCGGCACCGATTTCTCGAACCCGCGCACCGCGGCTCCGGCGCCCGCCTCGTCGGCGTCGAACATCAGCACGACCTTCTCGGAGAATCGCCGCAACAGGTCGACGTGGTCGTCGACGAGCGCCGTGCCACAGGTCGCCACCGCGGTCTCGATGCCGGCCTGGTGAAGCGAGATGACGTCCGTGTACCCCTCGACGACGATCGCCACGCCCTCGCGCACGATCGCCGACTTCGCACAGTTCAGCCCGTACAGCAGGCGGCTCTTGTGATAGAGCGGGGTCTCGGGCGAGTTCAGGTACTTGGGGCCCTCTCCTTCGAGGAGGCGGGCCCCGAACCCGACGGCATCGCCGCGCACGTCGAAGATCGGGAACATCAATCGGCCTCGGAAGCGGTCGTAGAGGCGGCCGGTGCGCGCCCGTGAGGCCAGCCCCGCCGTGACCATGTCGTCCTCGCGCACACTGTGATCGCGCAGCATTCCCACGAGAGCGTCGCCGCCCGGGGGCGAGTAGCCGAGTGAGAACGTCTCGACGGTGTCGCCGTCGTAGCCACGGCTGCGCAGGTAGGAGCGGGCATGGGCCGCGTCGGGGGCACGGCGCAGGCGGTCGGTGTACCACTCGACGGCCATCTGCACGGCGTTGACGAAGGCCTCGCGGCGGCTGCGGCGCTTGGCGGCCTCGGGATCGCGCTGCAGCGTGATGCCGCTGCGGCGGGCGAGCAACTCGAGCGCATCGGTGAAATCGAGCGTCTGGGTCTCCTGGATGAAGCGGAAGATGTCGCCGCTCTTCCCGCACCCGAAGCAGTGATAGAGCCCCTTCGCCCGATCGACCGACATCGAC
>DATHYU010000022.1:0-7251 GCA_035458965.1 Acidimicrobiia bacterium
GGCTGGCGCCGCGACACGTTGGCGATCATGTACCCGCCGGCCGGCGGCTCGCCGGTGGAGGGGGCCGCCGAGGTCGTGGTCGCCGGCGCGGTCGTCGTCGGGGAGGCGGCGGTGGCAAGGGACGCATCGCCGCTGCAGGCAGACGCGGCGAGGGCGAGCGCGAGCATGGCCCCGGCGATCGGACGGACGGTCATGAAGGCCTCCTTCACCCCTCCGACGCTACGGATGCCGCGCCGGGTTCCCAGGGGCCGAACGACTCTGGAACGGCCTCACGCCCCGACGACGGTCGCGAACCCGGGGCCTTCGGGCCGCTCGAGCTGCTCCATCGTGCACGCCCCGGCGTCCTTGTCCGGCCGCCACCGCTCGAAGCGGGTGGCATGGCGGAAGCGGCGGCCCTGGAGCTGGTCGTAGGACACCTCGACGACGACGCCCGGGGTGACGGGGACCCAGGACAGATCCTTGCCACCCGTCCACCGGCTCTCGCCGCCGGGTCGCCTCACGTCCTCGTCGTCTCCGAAGCCGTCGACGTCGCGGATCTGCTCGAACTGGGCGAGCAGATCGGCGCGGTCGTGGTCGGTGAAGCCCGAGCAATGGCCGATGAAGTGGAGGCGGCCTTCCTCGTCGTAGAGGCCGAGCAGGATCGATCCGATCTTGTCACCGTCCTTGTGGACGCGATAGCCACCGATGACGCAGTCCACCGACCGCCGGTGCTTGACCTTCACCATCTCGCGCCTGCCCTCCACGTAGGGCCCATCGAGACGCTTGGCGACGATGCCGTCGCAGCCCGCCGCCTCGAACTCGTCGAACCACCGGGCGGCGACGTCGATGTCGGTGGTCGACGGGGTCAGCCTCCATCGCCCGTCGAGACCCGGGACCAGGGCCTCGAGGCGGGCCCGGCGCTCGGAGAAGGGCCGGGCGCGGAGATCCTCACCGCGGTCGGCGAGGAGATCGAACGCCACGAGCAGCGCCGGAGTCTCCGCCGCCAGCAGGTTGACCCGCGACTCGGCCGGATGGAGGCGGTTCTGGAGAGCGTCGAAGTCCAGGCGATCGCCGGTCACCACGACCACCTCTCCGTCGACGACGGTGCCGCCGGGCAGGGCGTCGAGCGAAGCCCGTAGCTCGGGGAAGTACCGGAGCAGGGGTTTGTGATTGCGGCTGTCGAGGCGGACGGGGTCGCTCCAGGCCACGGCACGGAACCCGTCCCACTTCGGCTCGTACGCCCACGCCCCGTCGGGGAGGCCGGTGCGGACCTTGGCCTCCATCGGGGTGAGTGGCGCCTCGAAGGGATGCGGCATGGCGAGCAGGCTAGGGGCCGACGGCGGTAGGGTGCCCCCGTGGTCGATCATGCATACGACGAGAACGGCGGTGACGGCGGCAACCGGATCGAAGGCAACGACCGGCGGGCGCTCATCATCGGATTGCTGTTCGCCCTCGTCGGCACCCTGCTGTTCTTCGTCCTCGTGGCCACCCTCATCGGCGATCCCGACCCGACGACCACGACGACGCTGATCCCCTGAGGCCGGTCGGGCATGAGCACCTCGTGATCGGCGGGCCGGCCGTCGTCGACCTCCTCGACGCCCTCGAGGCCATCGGCGCTTCCCCGATCGGGGCCGGCGGCCGGGGCGTCGACGCCCTGATCGGCCATCAGACCCGTCCGCACGCAGACCTCGATGTCGCCGGACGCCCGACTCGACGACGCCGTTGCCATGCTGCACAGAGCCGGGTTCGCCATCTTCGAGGACCGGCTGCCGACCCGAGTGGCCCTCCGCCTACCCGTACCCGCCCGAGGAGATCGCGACGGGAGTGATCGTCGCCTGCGCCGTCCGGTGCATCTCGGCCTCGCTCCAGGCCCGGTTCCACGACGGGTACGAGCCGCGCGACGTCGACCGGGCCGACATGGCCTGACTCCACGAGGCGACCGGCGTCGAGGTCCCGAACGCCTATCGCTGATCGCGGAACTCTCCTCTCCACCTGGGGTCGAAACGCTGCACGCTCACCACCACAGGAGGATCCCATGAGCGACTTCTGGGACGAGTTGACCGCCGGACTCAAGGACCTCGGCCGGGACATCGCCGACTGGGGGATCAAGGTCCTCGTGGCGATCGTGGTCCTCATCGTTGGACGCTGGATCATCAGGATCGTCCGCCGGTGGGTCGAAAAGGGGCTCGAGACCGACGCCGTCAAAGCGCTGTTCGACAAGTCGGGCCTGACGGCGGCACTCACCCCGTCGGGCCGCTCGCCGGGCAGGCTCGCCGGGACCCTCGCCTATGCGGCGATGCTCCTGGTGCTGTTCCTGATCATCGCCCGCATCCTCGCCGTCCCCGAGATCACGTCGCTGCTCGAGCGCTTGATCGCGGTGATCCCGCTGATCTTCGTGGCCGTGGTCCTCGTCATCATCGCGTCCGCCGTCGCGTCGTTCGTCGTGGATCTGGTGCGGCCCTTCGCCGAGAGCCACGACGTGAGCTGGCTCACGACCGTGATGCGGGTCTTCATCCTGCTCTTCGGGGTGCTCGCGGCCATGGACCTGCTGGACATCCGCTTCGCAGAGGACATCGTCAAGATCGTCACCGCCGCAGGCGGCGTGGCCCTCGCGATCGCCTTCGGGGTCGGCGGCATCGACACCGCCAAGAAGTGGTGGGAGAAGTACGCGACGCCGCGTTCGTGACGCCGCCTCGCCGACGAGACGACGATGGGGCGGCCGGACGGCCGCCCCATCGTTCGCTCGGGGAGGGATCTGTCACTCGACGCCGACGAGCGCGGGGGTGGCCCCCACGGGCTCGGGCAGCGGCCGGCCCTCGACGTGGACCTTCGGGAGCCACGACAGCCAGTTCGGCAGGTACCAGTTGCGGTCGCCGAGCAGGGCCATCGTCGCCGGCACCAGCACCGACCGGATGATCGTCGCATCGATGATGACGGCCGCCGCAAGGCCGAAGCCCATCTGCTGGAACATGACCAGGTCGCCGGCGGCGAACCCGCCGAACACGGCCACCATGATCAGGGCGGCGCCGG
Organism: Acidimicrobiia bacterium; assembly: GCA_035458965.1. Taxonomy (GTDB): domain Bacteria; phylum Actinomycetota; class Acidimicrobiia; order Spongiisociales; family UBA11373; genus DATHYU01. The sequence continues at coordinate 3,010 of DATHYU010000022.1, forward strand.
TGATGATCGCACCGGTCGACCCGAGGCCGAACGCCACCGACCCGGTGTTGTCACCGGTCTCGTCGTAGTGCTCCTTGATGCGGCTCAGCAGGAAGATGTGATAGTCCATCGAGAGCCCGAAGAGCACGGTGAAGAGCAGCAGCGGGACCCAGGCCTCGATCACGTCCGTCGTCTGGAAGCCGAGCAGGTCGGCGCCGACGCCGTGCTGGAACACCACGACGAGCAGTCCGTAGGCCGCCCCCACCGACAGCAGGTTCATCACGATCGCCTTGATCGGCACGACGATCGACCGGAACACGATCATCAGCAGCACGAAGCTGAGGCCGAGGACGAAGACGAACACGATCGGGGTCCGATCGTCGATGACCTCGACGAAGTCGGACGTGAAGGCGGCATCGCCGGTCACGAGGACCTCGGCGTCGATGCCGCGGAACGCCACCGGGATGGTCTCGGAGCGGAGCGTCTCCACCGCGGCCCGGGCTTCGAGGGTCGACGGATCGAGCTTGGTGACGACGTCCACGATGGCCACCCGGCCGTCCGGGCTCACCACGATCTCGGCGTCGCCGTAGATGGGGTTGCCGGCCAGCTCGTCGAGCAGCACCGCGACGCCCGCCTGCACCTCGGCATCGGAGACGTCCGCGGCGGCGACGACGATCGGGGTCGTGATGGCGCCGGTGTCGAACTCCTCGTTGAGGGTCCGGAACGCCTGCACCGTGGAACTGTCCTCGGGCAGCGACTCGATGAAGTTCTGGCCGGTCGAGATCGACAGGTAGGGGGCCGCGGCGGCCAGCAGGATCCCGCCGGCGAGCACGACGCTCAGGATCGGGCGGGCGGTGACCGCGTGGGTGACGCGATGCCACATCCGCCCGCCACCCTCGTGGTACTTGGTCCGTGAGGTGAAGGGCACCCGGAGTCGGTTCACGCGATCGCCCAGCAGGCGCAGCACCGCCGGCAGAAGCGTCAAGGCGGCCATCACGGATCCGACCACCGCGAAGATCGCCCCCATGCCGAGGCTGCGCATCGTCGTCTCGGGCATGGTCACCAGGCCGAACAGCGCGATGACCACGGTGAGCCCCGAGAAGAAGACCGCCCGGGTGGCGGTGTCGCCGGCGCGCACCACGGCGTCGGAGACCTCGAGACCCTTGGCCCGCTCCTCACGGAACCGCTGGATGATGAACAGGGCGTAGTCGATGCCGACGGCCAGCCCGATCATCGTGATCATGTTGACGATGAACGTGGACAGGTCGAAGACCTGACCGACGATGGCCGTCATGCCGACGGCGAGCAGGATCGACCCGATCGCCAGCAACAGTGGGAGTCCCGCCGCGACCACGGCTCCGAAGAGCACCACGAGGATGACGAGGGCGATCGCAACCCCGAACAGCTCGCCGCGCTGCAGTGTCTCCTCGGCGAGCTCCATGAACTCGGCGCCGATGCTCCCGTTGCCGATCGTGCCGGCGGCGAACGCCGACTCGTGATCGACGGCCTCGACGAGCTCCACCAGCGGCGCCGCGTTGGCTTCGCTGTCGCCCCAGGCCATGGTCGCCACCACCAGGGCGGCATCGCCGTCCTCGCTCAGGAGCCCGGGAACGCCGTCGCGGTAGGAGACCACGGACACGACCGACTCCACCGACCGGAGATCGGCGGCGAGCGCATCGACCCGGGCTCCGAGATCGGCGTCGCCGAGTGCCTCGACGACGACGAACTCCTGCGGCGGCGATGCGGTGTCGAAGTGCTCGTTCACGATGGCGTCGGCACGCCCCGATTCGATCTCGACGAGGAGTTCCCCGTCGTCGGTGAGCGCGTCGCCGAGGCGGCCGGCCATGAAGAACGCCGATACCAGCAGGAGAACCCAGAGTCCGACGACCGTCCACGGCCGCCGCGTCGAGAACCTCGCCAGTCGTCCGGTGAATCCGAGTTGCCGTGCCATGTCGCTCTCCCCTTGTCGTTCGGGTTACTGAGGGCAACGTATGGCTCGAGGAGTCGCGCCACCTCCCCAGCAGGTCGGGATTCCGACCCCGTCGATCGGGGGAATCCCGTCTCCCCCGAATGGGTGAGGTCCCGTCGGGAGCACATGGCGGATCACCTGCCCCCTCCGTACCCGATGTGCGGCGCGGCGGTCGCATCCGCACCCACAGGGCACGATCCGCCGAGCAGGACCTTCCTCGGCCCTCGTGGGCGGGCCACCCGGAACGGTTCCGTCACGCCGACCCACCAAGGTGACGCGATGGATCCCACCCGGGGGGACTCGAAGGCGCTGCCGATCCTGCCGTGGGTCTTCCTCGGCTCGGCAGTGGTGGTCGTGGCTGTCGGGATGAGGAATCTGTACGCCGATCCGGCGGTGATTCGCATCGAGTCCTTTGCGCGCATCTACCGCTCGCTCGGACTGTCGGACTCGCTCATGATCACAGCCGTCCTCGTGCTGCCGTTTGCGTTCGCCGTGGTCTGCGGAGGGGTCGTTCTCGTGCTGCGGAGGCACGATCGTCCTGCGATGCTGCTCGTCGTCGGCCTTGTGGCTCTCTACCTGTACTTCTCTGGCGCCGCTCTGGGACTCGAGAGCGGATGGCTTCGCGATGTGGTGGCATCCGCGTCCCTCTTCGCAGTGGTGATGTTCCTCGTCGCCTTTCCGACAGCGACGGTTGTGCCGCGCTGGGCGTTCCTGGCACCTGGCTCCCTCGTCGTGATCGTCCTGCTCGACCCAGGTTTCGCTGCCGGGCTCCGACAGGTGCTCAGCGATCCAAACCGCTCCGCCGACGGTCTGGCCATGGGTGCGCTGGCGTCGATCTCGGGACTCTCGTTTGCGGCGCAGGCCACGAGATTCCGTCACCACTCGACCCGCGCCGAGCAATACCAAGCCCGCTGGGTCATCGCCGGGCTCCTCCTGATGCTGGTGCCGCCACCCTTCGTGATGGCCCTCGGCGCCACCGATGTGGCGGTGGGCTTCTCCGGAGGCCTGGTTGCCATCAGCGTCCTCGGGTCGTTTGCGCTCCCGATCGCCGTGTTCGTGGCCGTGTTCCGCTATCACCTCTACGACCTCGACGCTCTGATCAGTCGAACCATCACCTACGCGATCGTGGCGGTCGTGGTCGGCCTCGCATACGCGGTCCCGGTGGTCGCGCTGCCCACCTTCGTGGGTGACTCGTCCTCCGTCGTCGCCGGCGCCACGATCCTCGCCTTCGCGGTTCTGAGCCCGGTTCACCGCTTCGTTCGTCGCGCCGCCGACCGCCGCTTCAACCGGTCCCGTTTCGACGGTGTCCGGGAGAACGAACTCCTCGCTTCACGACTCTCCGGCCAGACGACGGCGAAGGACATCGAGGCCGCAGTGTCGGCAGTCGTCTCGCGCACGCTGCAGCCGGCCACGATCGCCTCCTGGATACCCGGGTCGGCGGGCGTATCCGGCTCCGACCGATGACCTCTGCATGCCCTCGCCTGTCCGGGCGCTGAAAGAGCCCCGGGCGACCTACTCTCCCTGCGAATGCGAGTCCTGCTGATCTCAACGTATGAGCTCGGCCGACAGCCGGTCCACGTGGCATCTCCAGCGGGGCGGTTGGCGGCCGGGGGCCATGCAGTCGACACCATCGACGTCGCCGTCGAGGCCCTCGACGAGCAGCTGGTCCGCCAGGCAGATGCCGTTGCCATCTCGGTCCCCATGCACACCGCGATGCGCCTCGCCCTGACCGTCGCCGAACGGGTCAAGACCATGTCGCCGAGCACCCCGGTGGCCCTGTACGGCCTCTACGCCGCGGTGAATGCCGGCCGCACGACAGGAGGCCTCGTCGATCGGGTCATCGCCGGTGAGTACGAGGACGAGCTCGCCACGTGGCTCGACGACATCGACCGCGACACCACCGGGGGCGAGGCCGTGCGGGTCGACCTCGGTCGTACCCGGTTCGCGACGCCGCTGCGGTCCTCACTCCCGCCGCTCGACCGGTACGCCCGGCTCTCGATCGGAGGCGAAGAACGCCTGGTCGGCGCCGTCGAGGCGAGCCACGGGTGCATCCACCGGTGCCGCCACTGCCCCCTCCCTGCGGTCTACGACGGCCGAATGCGGATCGTCGACCCCGAGGTCGTCCTCGCCGACATCGGCCAGCAGGTCGCAGCCGGCGCCCGGCACATCACGTTCGGCGACCCCGATTTCCTCAACGGCCCGCATCACGCGCTCCGGATCGTCAGGGCCATGCGGGACCGCTTCCCCGATCTGACCTACGACATCACGGTCAAGGTCGAGCACATCCTCCGCCA
>DATHYU010000023.1:0-5982 GCA_035458965.1 Acidimicrobiia bacterium
CGGCGGTGGTGTGGCGCTGCTTCGTGCCCAGGGCGCCATCGACAAGATGCGCGGCGGCACGAGCGACTTGCCCGACTGCATCACCTTCTCGAGTACCGGGAGCAGGTCCTGGACCGAGGTGATCTTCTGGTTGGCCACGAGGATGTAGGGATCGTCGATCACCGTCTCCTGGCGGTCCGGGTCCGTGATGAAGTACGGGGAGATGTAGCCCTTGTCGAACTGCATGCCCTCCGTGAACGTCACGTCGACGCCGAAGGTCTGGCTGTCCTCGACGGTGATGACACCCTCGTTGCCGACCTTGGCCATGGCCTCGGCGATCTTCTCGCCGATGACCGAGTCGGCCGCGGAGTTCGCCGCCACGTAGGCGATCTTGTCCTTCTCGGTCGCGTCGATGGGCTCGGCCGTCTCGCCGATGAACTCGACGACCTTCGCGACGGCATCCTCGATGCCCCGCTTCAGCTCCATCGGGTTGCCGCCGGCGGCGACGTAGCGCAGGCCCTCGTGGACCATGATCTGAGCGAGAACGGTCGCCGTCGTCGTGCCGTCACCGGCGACGTCGTTGGTCTTGGTGGCGACCTCCTTGGCGAGCTGGGCGCCCATGTTCTCCCACGGGTCGTCGAGCTCGACTTCCTTGGCGATGGTCACGCCGTCGTTCGTGATCGTGGGGGCACCCCACTTCTTCTCGAGCACGACGTTGCGGCCCTTCGGGCCGAGAGTGACCTTCACCACGTTGGCGAGCTTGTCGACGCCCGCCTCGAGGCTCCGGCGGGCCTCCTCGTTGAACTTCAGTTCTTTGGCTGCCATGTCAGTGAATTCCTCCTGGGAAGACTCAGCGGATGACGGCCAGCAGGTCGCGAGCCGAGAGGATGAGATACTCATCACCCTCGAACTTGACCTCCGTGCCGCCGTACTTCGAGTACACGACGAGGTCCCCGACCTCGACGTCCATCGGAACCCGCTCGCCGTCCTCGAAGGCACCCGGGCCTACGGCGAGAACCTCGCCGAGCTGGGGCTTCTCCTTGGCGGTGTCGGGAATGACGATACCGCTTGGAGTGCGGGACTCGTCGTCGTTCTTGGCCTTGACGACCACGCGGTCGCCCAGTGGCTGCAGCTTCATTCGAGGTGAACCTCCTGGGTTAGCACTCGCTGCTTGCGACTGCCAACGTTAGCAGTCCTCTGAAGCGAGTGCTAGACGGGGACCCGAGCCGAAACACGGGCGTTGCTATCCGGCACGCCGCAGCACGGACTCCAGGTCTGCGGGACCGATCACCCCGATAGCGCGGCCTCGCCGAACCACCACGACAGCCCGTCCGGTCACCCGGATCCGATCGAGCGCCTCGCCGACCGGCATGCCGGCATCGACGACGTCCTCCCGCTCGAGAGCGACCATGACATCGCCGACCATCGCCGCCGGCGTGCGCTCCAACGCGACGCCGTCCACCACGCCGACCACCCTGCCGCCGCCCACGACGACGATCGGCCGCGTGGGCCCCCGATCGCCGTGACGTGCCAGCGCCGAACGCGCCGACTCGAGGCGCGACACGGTGGCCACCTTCCGCTCGACGACGAGGCCGGCCGGGACCTCCAGGGGCGCCACGGTGCGATCGGCGTCGATCGCCACCCGGACGAGGAACGCGCCCACCGCCGTGTTCCAGAGCCACACCCAGGTCCCGGCGACCCATACGGCGACGACACCGGACATCGCGACGATGACGCCGATACCGACACCGGCACGAGAGGCGATGCGAGTCGCCCGATCGGTGTCCCCGGTGAGCCGCCACAGGGCGCTGCGCAGCACGCGACCGCCGTCGAGTGGAAGACCGGGAAGCAGGTTGAACACCGCCACGGCGAGGTTGACGACCGCGAGCAGGCCGAGGACCTCGCCCGCGCCCGTCACGGACTCGGGCATCGCCACGGCGAGCCCGGCGAGGGTCGCCGCGAGCAGGAGCGATGCGACGGGACCGGCGCCGGCGACGAGCAGCTCGTCCCGCGGCCGGGCGGGCTCCCCTTCGAGCTCGGAGTAGCCGCCGAAGAGGAACAACGAGACCGACACGACACCGATGCCGAGCCGGCGCGCCACGACGGCATGGCTGACCTCGTGCACGAGCACGCTGCCGAGCACCATCAGGGCACCGATGATCGATACGACCGCCGGCAGCGCAGCGCTCCCAGACCCCGGAGCGACGCGGACGAACATGGCGGCTGCGATGCCCAGCGTGATGAGGACCCACCACAGGTCCACGAAGACGGCGACGCCGCCGACCCTGCCGAGGCGAACGCCTCCGCTCACGCCCCCAGCCACATCGACGAGTCGACGCCGGCATCGAGCGAGGTCGTCTCACCGCGGTCCCACCGAAACGCCCCCGCTGCCGCCACCATGGCTCCGTTGTCCGTGCACAGCCGCGGCGTCGGCAGGTAGAGCTCGACACCGCGACGCTCGGCCTCCTCGATGAGCCGCGCCCGCAGCCTGCGGTTGGCGAGCACACCGCCGCCCCCGGCGACGGCGGTCGCCCCGGTGGCCTCGAGTGCGTTGAAGGTCTTGTCGACGAGCACGTCGACGATGGCTTCCTGGATCGACGCCGTGAGGTCGGCCATCGGGGGAAGCGTGCCGGCGGCGTGCTCGCGGCGCACGTACGTCGTCACCGAGGTCTTCAGCCCGCTGAACGAGAAGTCGAAGGGCCGGTCCGGCAGCGCCCGCGGGAAGCCGACCGCCGCGGGGTCACCGCCCTCCGAGGCGACGTCGATGGCAGGACCGCCGGGATATCCGAGGCCCAGGTACCGCGCCAGCTTGTCGAAGGCCTCTCCTGCGGCGTCGTCGATCGTCGAGCCCATCACGTGATACTCGCCCCAGTCCTCGAAGTGCACGATCTGGGAGTGTCCGCCGGAGGCCAGCAGGACGATGGCCTCGGGCCCGTACTCGGGATGCTCCAGTGCGGGAGCGAAGAGGTGGCCCTCCATGTGATCGATGCCGAGGAACGGCTTGCCGAGTGACCAGGCCAGCGTCTTGCCGTAGGAGAAGCCGACCATGAGCGCGCCGGCCAGGCCCGGGCCCTGCGTCGCCGCAACGGCATCGAGGTCCATCTGGTGCACCCCGGCTCGAGCGAGGGCGCGATGGGTCAGCGTGCGAATGGCCTCGACGTGGGCCCGCGCCGCGACCTCCGGCACCACCCCGCCGAAGCGGGCGTGCTCGTCGACCTGCGATGCCAGCTCGTTGGCGAGGACGGTCCTGCCCCGGACGACTCCGACGGCCGTCTCGTCGCAGCTCGTCTCGATGCCGAGCACCAACGGTTCGGTCATGCCAGTTCCCTCCGGATGTCGTCGAGGCGCTCGCGGTACTCGGGCGTGTCGATGTCCGTGGCCCACATCACGAGCGCGTCCTCGGTGCGGTAGTAGTCCTTGCGCCGCCCCACCGGCTCGAACCCGAAGCGCTCGTAGAGGCGCCGGGCAGCCGTGTTCGAAACCCGCACCTCGAGCGTGAGATGGGCGGCGCCCGATTCGAGGGCGGCGTCGGCGAGGGCCAGCATGAGCCGGGTCCCGAGGCCCCGTCCCCGCGCGGCGGGATCGACCGCCACGGTCGTGACGTGGGCATCGTGCTCGACGAGCAGGAGCCCGGCGAAACCCACGACCAGGTCGCCCTCCTCGGCGACGAGGTACACCCGGTCGTGCCGGGCGATCTCCTCGCGGAAGACCGCCTCCGACCAGGGGTCGGGATAGACCGTCGTCTCCAGGGCGAGCACGGTGGGCAGGTCGTCGCCGGTCATGGGGCGGAACCGGACGGTGGTCACGACTCCCACGCACCCTCCTTCCGGAAGTCCGACCACGAGATCCGGACGTCCGGCTCGCGCAGGTACCGCGGGCGAACCTCGTCGGGGTGCGGCACGTCGTCGCGCTCGACCGCCAGCTCGGCCAGCTGCAGCGCCGCCTCGGCCGACGGGTGCCGGGGCCGTGCCAGCTTGACACCGTGCACGCCCCGGAAGACGTCGTCCGGCAGCACCTGCCAATCCCCCACGATGAGCTTGTCCGCGGGATCCGACTCGAGGAGGCCCCGCAGGGTGTTCGGCGCCATCAGCTCGATGGGGCCGTCGCGCACCACGCCGCCCGGGACCGGCCGATAGGGGGCCACGGCGACCTCGCCGCGGCGGGCGTCGATCACGGCCCAGATGCGGCGGCGGCCGGTGGCGGCCCGCAAGGCGACGACGTCGAGCGAGACGACCGGCACCAGCTGGGCACCGACGGCACCGGCGAGGGCCTGCGCCGTCGCAAGCCCGGTCCGGATGCCGCTGAACAGGCCCGGCCCGACGTCGACCGCGACGACATCGATGTCGGCGGCCGCCCAGCCGGCCTGGGAGAAGGAGAAGTCGAGGGCGGGGACGAGGAACTCGACGTGGCCGCGCCGGTCCGTCCGGGCAGCCGAGGCGACCACCTCACCGTCCTCGCCGAGCGCGACCGACGACGCGGCCGTGGCGGTTTCGATGGCGACGATCTTCACTGGTGGAACTCCTCGAGCGGTCGCGACGCCCATGCGCCGCGAGGGATGAAGGTAACGCTGCGCGCCCCGTCCTGGTGGGCCTCGAGGCGCACGAGCAGGTGGTCGTCGGGGAAGCTGTTCTCGGCCGCGTCGCCCCACTCGACCACGAGAACGCCGTCGACCGCCTCGGTGGCGAGGTCGAGGTCCTCGATCTCGCCCGACGAGCCGATGCGATAGAGATCGGCGTGCACCATGGGCATGAGGCCCTGGTACCGCCTCGCGAGGATGAAGCTGGGACTGGTGACGGGGGTCACCACCCCGAGCCCCTCCCCGACCCCGGAGACGAAGACGGTCTTCCCGGCGCCGAGCCGGCCGGCGAGGAGGACGACGTCGCCCGGCCCGAGCATGCTCGCCAGGCGGCGGCCTGCGGCCCGGGTCTCGGCTTCGGTCGCGCAGGTGATGGTCACGCTCATGAGAACAACCCCAATTGCTCGGTGTCGTCGTCGTGCTCCGCGACCGATGCCGCATCGTCGAGGACGCCGCGGACGAGGGCGAAGTCCGCGCGCATCTGATCCGTGACCTTGTCGCCGCCCCGCAGCGCCGCCGCGGGATGGAACGTCGGAACGAGATGGCGGCTCCACCACGGGTAGACCTGGCCGCGCAGGCGGGTGATCCCGACGTTCCGCTTCAGGAGCAGCTTCGTGGAGAAGTTCCCGAGCGTGACGACCACCTTCGGGTCCACGAGCCTGAGCTGCGTTCGGAGGTAGTCGGCACAGGCATCGATCTCCTCGGGACGAGGGTCGCGATTGCCGGGTGGACGGCACTTCAGGACGTTCGCGATGTACACCTCGCTGCGGTCGATGCCCTGCTCGGCGAGCAGTCGGTCGAGCAGCTTCCCGGCGGCACCGACGAACGGAACGCCCTGGAGATCCTCGTTCCGACCGGGAGCCTCGCCCACGAACATGACCTCGGCGTCGACGGTGCCCACGCCGAACACGACCCGGGTCCTCGTCTCGGCGAGCCCGCACTGCGTGCAGGTCGACGCGATCGTGGCGAGCTCTTCGAGTTCCGCGGCGGCGGTCATGCGTTCCTCCGGATGGGGCGGTGCCTCACGACGCCCGTACCGCTGTGGCGAACGACCGGCCCATCGCCACGAACGAGGCCTCGCCGAGGGCGTCGAGATCGCCCTCCCGGTCACCGCAGGAGAGGGCGAAGACGATATCGCCATCATATCGGGTGTGACCTGGGCGAAGACACGCCCCGAGGGCGTCGTGTGCCCGCACACAGAGCCGTTGAAGACCGAGCCGATCGAGCTTCGCGTCGGTGGCGACGACCATCAGCGTCGTGTTCTGCAGGGGGTCGATCGGCACCATCTCGAGGGGTGGTTCGGCGGTGCCGCCGGTCAGGGACTCGCCCTCGAGCGTGAACACGTCGCCGAGGGCGTTGACGATCGCCAACGCCCCGACGGTGACGCCCCCGGCTGTCGTGACCGAGACGGAGCCGACGCCTGCGGG
>DATHYU010000024.1:0-2503 GCA_035458965.1 Acidimicrobiia bacterium
ATGATCTTCCCGCTGATCTTCGAGTGCTTCTCCGCCGAGGATCTGGCCAACCTCGGCTGACCGCCGGGCAACCCGCTCGTGCCTCCTGGACGACCCCGGGAGGCACGGTCGCGTCAGGGGACGAGCCCGTACACGGCGGCGTCGAAGCTCTCGCCGCGTAGGAGCAGCCGATTGCGGGCCACGCCCTCGAACCGTGCTCCTGCCTTCTCGGCGACGCGACGGCTGGCCGTGTTGTCCACGCCCGCGGCGATCTCGACGCGGCGAAGGCCGACCTCTGCGAACCCGAACCGCGACATGAGCCGGACCGCACGGGTGGCCACTCCCCTCCCGACGGCCGACGTCCGGACCCAATAGCCGAGGTTCGCCCGCCGGTTCGTGGGATCGAACCGATTGAGACCCCCGGCGCCGAGCAGGAGGCCGCTCGCGGGATCCACGAACCCGAACCCCAGCCGCCATCCCTGATCCCACAGGCGATCCTGGGACTCGATCCACTCGACGGCGTCGGTGAGCGAGTAGCCGGGATGCACCCACTCCATCCACTCGCCGATCTCGCCGAGCGACTCCTGCACCGCTTCGAGAAAGGGCCCGGCATCATCGGGGCGATGCGGCCGGACGGCCACGACGCCGTCGTCGAGGACGGCCCGATCACGACCGGGCGGGCTCGGCCACCTCATCCGACCAGCACGACGAGGTCGTCGCGGTGCACGACCTCTCCCCCGGCCTGGTCGCTGTGGCGGCCGATCGCCGAAACGACCGCGTCCGACGCCATGGTGACCCGGCCCTTGCCGACGAGGGCGCCGTCGGGGCCGATCACCTCGACGGCGTCGCCGACGGCGAACGTCCCCTCGACCGCCGTCACGCCGACCGGCAGCAGCGATCGTCCGTGCGCAACGACGGCGCGCACCGCGCCGGCATCGACGACCACGCGGCCGCGCGCCGGAAGCCCGAAGGCGATCCACAGCTTCCTGCTCGACAGCCCGGAGGCATGGGGCTCCACCCAGGTTCCGATCGGCTCGCCGGCAACCGCCCTCGCGACCGCGTTCGGCTCACCCGCATTCGCGACCACGGTGGGGATCCCCGACCATGCCGCCATCCGGGCGGCGGCGACCTTCGTCGCGACGCCGCCGGAGCCGAGCGGGCCCGACGCGCCACGCTCGATCGAGTCGAGCACCTCGTCGGTGTGGCGGACCGCCTCGAGCAGCCGAGCCGAGTCGTCGAAACGCGGGTCGCCCGAATAGAGGCCGGCGGTGTCCGTGAGGATCACGAGCATCGCGGCCCCGACGAGATGGGCCACCGTCGCCGCGAGACGGTCGTTGTCGCCCAGGCGGAGCTCGTCGACGACCACCGTGTCGTTCTCGTTGACGATGGGAACGATGCCCATGGCGAGCATCCGCTCGAGAGCGTTGCGTGCGTGCAGGTACTGGTCCCGGTTCGCCAGGACGTCGCGGGTCAGGAGGACCTGGCCCACCACCTGGTCGGTGGTGCCGAACTCACGGGCGTAGCGCTCCATGAGGAGCCCCTGGCCGACCGCGGCCGCAGCCTGCAGACCGGGGATGTCCGTGGGCCGCGACCCCATCCGCAGGGCGGGGAGCCCGGCGGCGACCGCGCCCGAGCTGACGAGCGTCACCGGCCGACCGGTGTCTCGCAGTTCGCGCACATGCGCGACCACCTGGGCGAACGCCTCGGGGTGCAGCCCGGCGCCGCCGCGGGTGAGGCTCGACGAGCCCACCTTGACGACGATGGGGCCGGTACCGGCTGCGCGTCTCATGCCTCGTCTTCCTCGTCTTCCCCGTCTTCCTGCCTGAACTCGAACACGATGGTCCCGATCCTGACATCATCACCGGGTTCGGCACCGGCTCGGCGCAACGCCTCCTCGACGCCCGCCCGCTTCAGACGGACCGCAGCGAGATCCGCGACCTCCGGCCGGGTCAGATCGTCGAAGCCCACGGCTCGGTCGGCCGCCCTCCCCGACACCACCCACGCCTCCCCGTCGTGCTCGATCGTGAATCCCTCGGGGACCGGCCGGTGGAGCATGAACCCCAGTCGCTCCGGAGCCTCGCGCACGGCGAGGTCGATGATGTCGGCGATGGCGTGCAGCAGGGGCGCCAGCCCCTCCCTCGTCACCGCCGATGACACGTGCACCGGCTCCCCGATCCGATCCTCGAGGCCCGGCGCCGCGTCGACGGTCTCGGGGAGATCGGCCTTGAGGAGCACCACCACCCGGGGGCGCTCGGCGAGCACCGGATCGTGCCGGCGCAGCTCCTCCAAGAGGATCCGGTGCTGCTCCTCGACAGGCGTGGTCTGCAGCGGCGATGCGTCGAGGGTGACGACCAGGGCCCGGGCCCGCTCGACGTGCCGGAGGAACTCGTGCCCGAGCCCGCGCCCGTCGGCGGCGCCCTCGATGAGACCGGGGATGTCGGCGAGCACGAACTCGCGGTCGTCGACCGAGACCACGCCGAGGTGCGGCTGGAGCGTCGTGAAGGGGTAGTCGGCCACCTTGGGC
>DATHYU010000025.1:0-2731 GCA_035458965.1 Acidimicrobiia bacterium
CCGCCTACGCGGTGCGAAGAGCCGGCCTCATCGAGGAGTTGGAGATCCACGGACACTCCGTCGCGTTCTGGACACGCACGACGGGATCAGGGCACCTGGTGCGCATGGGCTGCAAGAACTGCTGGAGGACCGACCGCGGGCCGTTCCATCGCTGGTGGGGGCTCTCACCTCGCCGCCCCTGCCCCAACCCGTCGCGTCCGGGGTGAGTCCCAGGACCCGACCACGGCATCACCCGGCGCGTCTCCAGTGGCTCGTCAGCGGCGCTTGAGGCGCCGGTACGCAGGCAGATACCCGAAGAGCCCAGCGAGAGCCAAGCAGATCAGAGCACTGAAGCCGACCCCGACCCCCCTGATATACCGGTGCATTCGGGGGCGGTTTCGGGCCGTCCCGATGCGATCCGTCGGCCTGAGGCGCCGTATCCAAGCATCGGATACAATATCCTGCTCCCCCTGGAGGACGCTTGCCGCGAGAGGAATTCGCTCGGACCTTGGCGATCGGCGCCTCGCCGGACCGCGCCTGGTCCACGTTGACCGACGTGCAACGGGTGGCCTCGTGGGTGACGGCCGTCGAGGAGGTCGAGGAATTGGATCGCCTCGACCGCTACACGGCCGTTCTCGCCAGCCGTATGGGTCCTTTTCGTCTCAGAGCCGATCTCGAGGTCCGGGTGACGGAACTCGCCGAGGGGAAGTCGATCAGGTTCTTCGCCGAGGGCGAGGATCGGCAGGTGGCGTCGCGCATCACGATCGACGCCCATCTCGAGTTGGGCGAAGGTCCCGATGGGACGGTGGTGGCCGTCGGCGGGGTCTACGAGATCACCGGTCGTGTGGCCACCATGGGAGCCTCGACGATCCGGAACAAGGCCGACAAGATCCTCGACGAGTTCTTCGAGGCGACCATCAGGGAGCTTGCGTGAGCGTCCTGCCGGCGTTCGAGCACGTGCGGGGGGAGTCCGTCGAGAGCGTCGTCGCGCAGATGGGCTTCGACGACGTCCCGTACGCCGGAGGAACGGAACTGCTCCTCGCCATGCGTATTCGATTGCTGCGTCCAGAGCGGCTCATCGACCTCAAGCGCATTCCCGAGCTCCAGCGCATCGAGCTCGTCGACGGATCGATCGAGATCGGCGGCGCCGTCTCCCACATCGTCGCCGCCCGCCACCCCCTCGTCGCGGACCGGCTACCGATGCTGTCGGACGTCCTCGGTCGGGTCGGCAACGTCCGGGTCCGAACGCAGGGGACGCTCGGCGGGAACCTCTGTTTCGCCGAACCGAAGTCGGATGTGGCTGCGGCGCTCATCGCGCTCGATGCCGAGGTCGACCTGCGTTCCACCGCCGGGATGCGGACCGTCGCCGTCGACGAATTCGTCATCGGTGCGTTCTACACGGTCCGCGAGCCCGAGGAGCTGCTGACCACGATCCGTGTCCCGGTCAGACCCGACCTGAAGGGTGTCTACCTCAAATATCAGACGATGGAGCGGCCGACCGTCGGTGTGGCCGCCGTTCGCGAGGGTGCGACCCGCACGGTCGTCGTGGCGGCCGTGGGAGAGAGGCCGGTGCGCTTCGTGTTCCCCGACGATCAGCCGATCGATCCCGCGGCCGTGGCCGACGGAGTCGACCCGGAGGCGGACCTCACCGGATCCGTCGACTACAAGCGCCATGTGACCCGCGTGTACGTCGAGCGAGCCGCCCGGGCGCTCGAGGAGTCGGCGTGAGCACGTCTTCGATTCGGGCTGTCATCAACGGGATCCACGTCGAGCGGACGATCCCGGTGCGGCTCACGCTCGCGGAGTTCCTGCGCGACACGCTCGGCATGACCGGAACAAAGGTGAGTTGCGAGCTGCAGGTGTGCGGTGTGTGCACGGTCCTCGTCGACGGCGGACCGGTGAGTGCCTGCGCCTACCTGGCCGTGGACATCGACGGGCGGGAGCTCACCACGATCGAGGGGCTCGCCGATCACGATGCCCTGCACCCGCTGCAGGAGGCCTTCGCCGCCGAGTTCGCCCTCCAGTGCGGCTACTGCACACCCGGCTTCATCATGTGCGCCGTGCCCTTCGTCGAAGAGCACCCCGATCCGACCGACGACGAGGTGATCGAGTACCTCGACGGGAACATCTGCCGATGCACCGGCTACCGCTCGATCGTCGCCGCCGTCCAGCGCGCCGCGCGGGAGATCGCCGAAAGGAGCGCCTGAGTCATGCAGGCCGCCGGACAATCCCCACGCCGAGTGGACGCCGTCGCCAAGGTGACCGGCCAGGCGAACTATGCCATCGACGCTTCGGTCCCCGACATGCTCTTCGGCCACGTCGTTCGCGCCGAGCGGGCCCATGCACAGATCCTCGGCATCGACGTGCAGGCCGCCCTCGACGTGCCGGGTGTGTCGGGCGTCGTGACCGCCGCCGACCTGGAGGGATTGTTCCCGCGGTACGGGCACATCAAGGCGGACCACCCGATCCTTGCGATCGACAAGGTCAGGTTCTACGGCGAACCGGTTGCGCTGGTGATCGCCGACACACCCCACGCCGCATCGGACGCCGCCGAGGCGGTTCGCGTGAGGTACCAAGACCTTCCTTTCGTCACCGATCCCGACGCGGCGCTCGCGCCGGATGCTCCGCTGCTCCATGACACGGACTATCCCGCAGGCGACGACTCCTTCGGCGAGGCGATGTCGGAGCGCCGGACCGACAACATCGCCCACGAGGCGACGCTCGAGTGGGGTGACCTCGACGCGGAGATGGC
>DATHYU010000026.1:0-4100 GCA_035458965.1 Acidimicrobiia bacterium
TCGGACCCTTGACCGTCATGGACGGCGACCACGAGATGGGCAGCGGCTCTCCCATGGATCGAGCGCTGCTGATCCTCCTTCTGCTCCACCGCGGCTCCACGATCGGTCTCGATCAGATCATCGATGCGCTCTGGGGCGAGCAGCCCCCGGCTTCCGCCCGCCACTCGATCCACACGATGGTGTGGCGCCTCCGCCGCGTCCTCGGCAACGAGGAGATCGTGAACACCGGCCCCGGCTACAAGATGCGGAAGCCCCTCGTCGACGTCGACGAGCTCGCCGCCCTCGTCGCCGAAGGACGGGCGCGCCTCCCGCTCGACCCCGACATGGCCGCCGATCTCTTCGGTGAGGCCCTGACCCTGTGGCGCGGCGAGCCACTCCTCGATGTCGGCTACACCGACTGGGCCCAGCCGGAGATCCGCCGGCTCGAGGAACTCCGCTCCTCGGCGGTCGTCGATCGACTCACCGCCCTCGTCTCGATGGATCGGTGCACCGAGGCGATCCCCGAGCTCGAGGCCTTCGTCACGGCGAGCCCCCATCAGGAACGCGCCTGGGGTCTGCTCATCGTCGCTCTCACGCGCGCCGGGCGATCGGCGGATGCTCTTCGCTGCTTCCGCCGAGCGGAGCGGCTCCTCGTCGAGGAGCTCGGCCTGGCGCCCTCCAAGGATCTGCGGAACCTCGAGTACCTGATCCTCAGCCAGGATCCCGACCTCGAAGGCCGATGGATCGAGCGCTTCGTCCACGGTCGCCTGCTCCCCATCGGCGGACCCCTCGACGAGTAGCCTCGACCCGGAGAGGCAGCAGCCGCGCCCCATCCGCGATCCCGGGAGGCATCCCATGGCGAAGTGGGAGGACTGCATCGACGGGCAGCCGCTCCGCCCCGAGTCCCTCATGATGGGTTACGGCTACCGGCCCGAGTGGTCGGAAGGCGCCGCCAAGAGCCCGATCTTCCAGACGTCGACCTTCGTCTTCGAGAGCGCCGAGGCCGGCAAGGCGTACTTCGAACTGGCGCTCGGGACCCGCGAACCCGAGCCGGGAGAGCGTCCGGGGCTCATCTACAGCCGGCTGAACAACCCCGACCTGGAGATCGCCGAGGACCGCCTCACGCTGTGGGAGAACGCCGAGGACGCCACGCTCTTCAAGAGCGGCATGGCCGCCATCTCCACCACGCTGTGGACCTACCTCCGCCCCGGCGACGTGGTCCTCGCCAGCCAGCCGATCTACGGCGGCACCGACCACATCCTGTCGGGGCTGCTTCCCGAGTTCGGCATCATCCCGGTGCGATTCACGGCCGACCACGACGAGGAGACGATCGAGGCGATGATCGCCGAGGCGGGTGGGCCGCTCGCCATGGTCCTGACGGAGACTCCGGCGAACCCCACCAACGACCTCATCGACATCGCCATGTGCGCCCGGATCGCCGAACGGCACCGGACCGGGGATCGCCCTGTGCCCGTCGCCGTCGACAACACCTTCCTCGGGCCGATCTTCCAGCGGCCGCTCGACCACGGCGCCGACATCGTCCTGTACTCGGCCACCAAGTACCTGGGCGGCCACAGCGACCTGATCGCCGGGGTCGCCCTCGGCGACCTGAAGATGATCGAACCCATCCGGGCGATGCGGACGTTCCTCGGGACGATGGTGGCCCCCTTCACGGGCTGGCTCCTCATGCGGAGCCTCGAGACCCTGGACCTCCGTATGCGCCGCCAGCAGGAGAACGCCCGCAGGCTCGCCGATTTCCTCGCCTCACACCCGAAGGTGACGAAGGTCAACTATCTGGGCCTGCTCGACGCCGGGCATCCGCAGTACGAGCTCTACAAGCGCCAGTGTCTCGGCCCCGGGGGCATGATCTCCTTCGAGGTCGAGGACGGCGAGCCGGGGGCGTTCCGGTTCCTCAATGCGCTGCAGCTCGTCAAGCTCGCCGTCAGCCTCGGCGGCACCGAATCGCTCGTCGAACATCCGGCGACGATGACCCATGCGGAGGCCCCCCAGGAGGAGAAGACGGCCATCGGTGTCACCCCGAGCCTCGTCCGGCTGTCGGTGGGCATCGAGCACCCCGACGACCTCCTCCTCGACATCGCCCAGGCCCTCGGCACGGTCTGAGGGTTTCGCCGGCACGCCGGTAGCCTCCGTGTCGATGCGCCGAGCCGTCCTGCTCTCGTTCTGCCTGGTGATCGGCGCCTGCAGCGGCGAATCCTCGACGGCCACGGTGCCCCCGACGGCGGCGGCGACCCTCCCCTCGTCCTCCACCACGTCCTCCACCACGTCCTCCGCCACGTCCTCCACCGCGGGCTCGGAACGCACGACGACGACCGACCGCACCGCCACCACGGCGCAGGCAAGCACCACGACCGCCGGGAACCAGGAGGCCACGACGGTGCCCACCGCCACGACGGCCGCTCCCTCGACGACCACCACGACCGGTCCCCCGCAGCCGCTCGCCGACCTCTCGCTCCGTGCCGAGACCGTGATCGTCGGGCTGCGCAACCCGGTGTTCCTCGCCGCTCCCCGGGGCGACGACCGTCTGTTCGTGCTCGAGCAGGACGGCCGGATCCTCGTGTTCCCCCCCGGGGCGGCCTCCGGGCACGTGTTCCTCGACATCCGCAACCGCATCGCGTCGGGCGGCGAGCGAGGGCTGCTCGGCCTCGCCTTTCATCCGCGCTACGTCGAAACCGGCCGCTTCTTCGTGAACTACACGAACACGTCGGGTGACACCGTGGTCGCCGAGTTCGCGACCGACCCGGCGAACCCCGATCGCGCCGATCCGGCGACCGAGCGGATCCTGCTCACGGTCGCCCAGCCGGCCTCCAACCACAACGGCGGCATGGTCGCCTTCGGCCCCGACGGCCTCCTCTACATCGGCCTCGGTGACGGGGGCGGCGCGAATGACCGCTTCGACCAGGGGCAGCGTCCCGAAACCCTCCTGGGCACCATCGCCCGGGTCGACGTCGACATCGGCGACCCCTACGGCATCCCGGCGGCGAACCCCTTCGCCGATGGCGTCGATGGGGCACCCGAGGTGTGGGCCTGGGGCCTCCGGAACCCGTGGCGGTTCTCCTTCGACGGCGAGACGATCTTCATCGCCGACGTCGGCCAGGACGACTGGGAGGAGATCGACGCGATCCCGGTGGGCGTGCTCGGCGTGAACTTCGGCTGGCCGATCACCGAGGGGTTCGAGTGCTTCCAGCGGGCCGACTGCGACCGGACGGGGGTCACCGACCCCATCTACGCGTATCCGAATCGCGACGGTGCCTGTTCCATCACCGGTGGGTACGTCTACCGCGGCTTCGCCATCCCCGATCTGGTTGGCGCCTACTTCTTCGGCGACTTCTGCACCGGTGGCGTCACCGGCTTTCGGGTCGACGGCGAGGGCGTCTACGAGATCCGCGACTGGTCCGACGACCTGAGCACCCCGCTGCTTGCGAGCTTCGGGATCGACGGGTTCGGCGAGCTCTACCTCGTCTCGCAGTCCGGCACGATCAGCCGGATCGCTCCGGGCTGATCAGGGCAGACCGAGCACGGCGATCGCCGGCTGCGTGAGGCTCCCGAGCCACAGCCGGCCCTCGTGCATGCGGGCCGAGGTGACGGGGGCATACCCCCCCGCCGGGTCCTGCAGGTTGTGGACCACGTCCCCCGTCGTCTCGTCGAAGCCGACGACGAAACCGTGCCTCACCGGCTGTGGCTGCAGCCTTTCGGGAAGTCTCGACACGAGCGCCCGGAGCCGGGGCCTCGGGAGGAGCAGGTCGAGCGGGCGATTGCGCGGGCTGAACAAGGCTGCCCACACGATGCCCGCCGACGCCGTCAGGTTGTCCGGAATCCCCGGGAGGTTCTCGACGAACACGTCCGACACGCCTGGATCGTCGAGGCGCATCCGTCGGATCCGGTACTCGCCGGTCTCGGCGACGAAGACCGAGCTCTCGTCGGCCGACAGGGCGACGCCGTTCGCGAACGACAGGCCGTCCAGCAGGAGCTCGATCTCCCCTGCCGCGGACCGGCGGAACAGCCGGCCGGTGTTGGAGTGCTCGATGATGTCCGACCGGTAGTCGTCGATCCCGAAGCGGCGAGAGCTGACGGTGAAATAGATGGTTCCATCGGAGGATACG
>DATHYU010000027.1:0-5724 GCA_035458965.1 Acidimicrobiia bacterium
CCCCGGCGGGGCCCACGGCGGCGACCAGCAGGCCGTGGTACGACCGGGTGCGAGGCCCGGCAACGGTGCCCATGGCGAAGGAGCCCGTGCCATTCGTCACGAGCCATTCGCGCCGCGTGGCAGCCGCTTCATCGGTGACGACGTCACGATCGAGGCGGACCGTCCCGTCCATGGCCGCCGTTGTAGCACCCCGGGGGCGACGCGGCGCCGTCGGTAGGCTCCGGGTCGTGAGCGAGATCCTGTGGACCCCGTCGGAGGAACGCGCCGCATCCAGCCTGCTGGCCCGGTACATGGCGTGGCTGCCCAACCGGCCGGCCGGCTATCGGGAGCTGTGGGAGTGGTCCGTCGAGGACCGGGAGGGCTTCTGGAAGTCCGCCTGGGAGTACTGCGGCGTCATCGCCGACGACCTGCCGATCCGGGCGATCGGCGACGAGGCCATGCCCGGCACCGAGTGGTTCCCGGGCGTGCGGCTGAACTTCGCGGAGAACCTGCTGCGCCGCGGCGGCGACGGCGTGGCGGTGATCACGGCGGCCGAGGGACGGCCGACCGAGCACATCACGTGGAACCAGCTCCGGAGGAAGGTCGCCACCGCCCAGGCGGGCCTCCGCCGCCTCGGGGTGCGCCAGGGCGACCGGGTCGTCGGTCTCCTGCCGAACGGGGAGGCGGCCCTCGTGGGGATGCTGGCGACGGCGGCCACCGGGGCGGTGTGGTCGTCCTGCTCCCCCGACTTCGGTGCCGGGGGGATCGTCGACCGGTTCGGGCAGATCGGGCCGAAGGTGCTCATCACCACCGACGGCTATCGCTACAACGGCCGGGTCCACCGGATCGAGGACACCGTGCGGGAGGCCGTGGCGGCGATCCCGTCCATCGAGCACGTCGTGGTGGTCGACTTCGCCGATGTCGGGCTCGATCCCGGCGACGTGCCGACCCTCTCGTGGGAGGACCTCACCGAGCGGGGTCCCGACCGCCCCTACTTCACGCGGCTTCCCTTCGACCACCCCCTCTACATCATGTACTCGTCGGGGACGACCGGTCCGCCGAAGAGCATCGTCCACGGCGCCGGCGGGACACTGCTCAAACACCTCGTCGAGCACCAGCTGCACTGTGACGTGCGCGGCGACGACGTGGCGTTCTGGTTCACCACGTGCGGGTGGATGATGTGGAACTGGCTCGTGTCGGCGCTCGCATCGGGCGCCACCGTCCTGGCCTACGACGGGAGCCCGTCCCACCCGGATCTCGGCGTTCTGTGGCGGCTCGCCGAGGAGACGGGCATCACCCACTTCGGGACGAGCCCGAAGTTCCTCGCGGCCAACGCCAACGCCGGTGTCGTCCCGAGGGAGGCCGCCGACCTGTCGGCGATCCGGTGGATGGGCTCCACGGGAGCGCCTCTCAGCCCGGCCCGGTTCGACTGGGTGTACGAGAACGTCGGCGACGACGTCCACCTGGCCTCCGTCTCGGGCGGGACGGATCTCATCGGGTGCTTTGCGGCCGGGGTCCCGACGCTTCCGGTCCGACGCGGGGAGCTCCAGGCGCGCGGCCTGGGCATGGCCGTCGAGTGCTGGGACGACGACGGTCGGCCGCTCGTGGGAGAGCGCGGCGAGCTCGTGTGCACGGCGCCGTTCCCCTCGATGCCCGTCCGCTTCTGGGACGACCCCGACGGCGAGAAGTACCGGGCCGCCTACTTCGATCGCTGGCCCGGTGTCTGGGCCCACGGGGACTACATCGAGATCCGTCCCCACGGCGGCGTCGTCATCTCCGGCCGATCGGACACGACCCTGAACCCGGGGGGTGTCCGGATCGGCACGGCCGAGATCTACCGGGCCATCGAGGGCCTGGCGGAGATCGACGACTCGATCGTGGTCGGCCGGCCCGTGGACGGCGACATCGAGATCGTGCTCTTCGTGAAGCCCGCTCCCGGCCATGGCCTGGACGACCGGCTGGTCGCCACCATCAAGGACCGAATCCGCGCCGAGACGACGCCGCGGCATGTGCCCCGGCACGTCCTCGAGGTCGCCGACATCCCCTACACGCTGTCCGGGAAGAAGGTGGAGAAGGCGGTGCGGCAGATCCTCTCCGGCGAGCCGGTGCTCAACCGTGACGCCCTGGCGAACCCCGAAGCCCTGGACCTGTTCGAGGATCGTCTCTAGAGGCGGCGATCCTGGAGACGGGGCCGGATCCGCTCCCCGAGATCGGGGGGAACCGCTCCCCGCTGCTCGACGACGACGCTGGCGGCTGCGAGACCGAGTCGCAGGGGATCCGATCCCTGCACGGTGCCCGCCACCCATCCGCCCAGGAGCGCGTCCCCTGCCCCGGTCGGGTCGACCATCACGGCCGGCGGAATCGCCGGGAAGCGGCCCTCCAGCCCCGGCGTGGCGACCACGACCCCCTCGGCGCCCAGGGTCGCCACGACGCCGCAGCGGGCGGCGACGCTGCCCACCAGCTCGTCCACCGGCCCCGCTCCCCCGGCGAGCACCGCGAGCTCGCCGCGGTCGGGGAACACGATGTCGAACCGGTCGAGGAGGGGCACGAATCGGTGTGCCTTCGCCACCGAGACGGGATCGCCGAGCAGCAGCCCCGGCCGGGAGGCGCAGAGCCGCTCCAGCGCGACCGGGGTCGGGTTCGCATCGAGCACCCAGATGTCGGCCTCGGCGAGGACGGGCAGCACCGACTCGGCCCACGAGTCGTCGAGCCGGTCGTAGATCTCCATGGCGGCGACGCCGACGACGAGGTCGCCGGCACCGTCGACGACGGCCGTGTACTCGGCGGTGGGGTGATCGACCCGGGCGAGCCCGTCGACGCGGATCCCCTCGTCGGCGAGCCCGGCGACGAGTGCGTCCCCGGCGGCGTCGCCGCCCACCATCCCGGCGAGCACGACGTCGACCCCGAGCGCCGCCAGCGTGCGGGCGACGTTCGTGGCGACTCCTCCCGGCTGGCGCGTGACCGAGGCCGGGTTGGAGCTGCCGAGGACGACGTCGCCGCCGACGAGCGCCGTCGAGTCGATGTGGCAGCCACCGATGCAGGCGACGAGATCGGGCACGGGCCGATGGTAGGTCCGGATCCTCAGGCCCCAGGCCTCGAGCCACTGGCACCGCGAGTTCAGGAGTGGCTCGAGCGAAGCCTCGATCGAGACGATTCGCGTACGGGACCAATCGCCCCTTGCGGCAGGCCTGCGGCCGCAGGACGCTGAGTATCCGACCTGGAGGCACCGTGCGCATCCTCATCACCTACGGTTCGAAGCGCGGGGGAACCGCGGAGATCGCCCACACGCTCGGCAGGACCCTCGAATCCGAGGGCTTCGACGTCGACGTGAGAGCGGCCACGCGCTCGCTCGATCCGATGCCCTATGACGCCGTCATCGTGGGCGGTGCCCTCTACGCGAGCCGCTGGCACCGGGCGGCGCGCCGGTTCGTCCGCCGTCGCGGGCGCAGCCTGCACCACCGACCCGTCTGGTTCTTCAGCAGCGGGCCGCTGGACGACTCCGCCGCCGAGCACGAGATCCCGGCCACGAAGCAGGTGACCGGCCTGATGGCCATCGCCGACGCTCGCGAGCACCGGACCTTCGGGGGCCGCCTCGCCCAGGACGCGTCCGGCTTCCCGGCCGCGGCGATGGTCCGCAACGGCAAGGCCGGCGACTGGCGCGACGCCGACCGGATCCGCGCCTGGGCGAGGGACATCGCCGCCGCGCTCCACGGAAGCGCCGTCGGCACCGCCGAGGTCTCCTAGGGTCCTCTCCGTGAAGACCATCGGCCTGCTCGGCGGGATGTCCTGGGAATCGTCGGCCGAGTACTACCGGATCCTCAACGAGGAGGTCCGGAAGCGTCTCGGCGGCACGCACTCGGCGCGGTCGGTGATGTTCTCGGTCGACTTCCACGAGATCGAGGCGCTCCAGGAGAGAGGCGACTGGGACGCGGCCACCGCGGTGATGATCGACGGGGCGCGCCGCATCGAGGCCGCCGGAGCCGAGCTGCTCGTGATCTGCACGAACACGATGCACCGCATGGCCGACGACGTGCAGGCGGCGATCGACATCCCCCTCATCCACATCGCAGACGCCACCGCCGTGGCGATCCACCGTGCGGGAATCGGCAGGGTCGCGCTCCTCGGCACTCGCTACACGATGGAGCAGGACTTCTACCGGGGCCGGCTGGAGCAGCGTCACGGCCTCGAGATCCTCGTCCCCGACGAGCCCGACCGCACGACCGTGCACGACGTGATCTACGACGAGCTCGTCCGGGGGGTGGTCGACGAAGGATCGCGACGCCGCTACCTCGAGATCATCGACCGGCTCGTCGCGGCGGGCGGCGAAGGGGTGATCGCCGGGTGCACCGAAATCGAGCTGCTGGTGGAACCGCACCACGTCGCGGTCCCGTACTTCCCGACGACGCGGCTGCACGCCCTCGCCGCGGTCGACGCGGCGCTGCCCTAGTCCTGCCCGAGCCCTCGATCGAGGTCGTCGAGGAGATCGTCGACGCCTTCGAGACCCACCGACAGGCGGATGAGCCCCGGCGGCGCGTTCGCATCGGCGTCGAGACGGTGCTCGGCGAGCGATTCGACCCCGCCGAGGGAGGTCGCCCGCCGGAAGACGCCGAACCGCCGCACGGCGGCGGCGGATGCCTCGGCCGAGCCCAGCTCGAAGGAGAGCACACCGCCGAACCCGCGCATCTGCCTCAGGGCCACGTCGTGGCCCGGATGGTCCTCGAGCCCCGGGTACCACACCCGCTCGACGCGGGGGTGGTCGAGGAGCCATGACGCGATCCGCAGGGCGGAGTCCGACTGCCGCTCGACGCGCAGCGGCAGGGTCCTCAGGCCTCGCAGGGTCAGCCACGTCTCGAGGACGCCGGGAATCATGCCATCGCGCACGCGAGCCGCCATGAGCTCGCCGGCTGCGTCGGGGCCCGGGGTGACCACGACGCCGCCGAGGGCGTCGGAGTGGCCGGCGATCGCCTTCGTCGTGGCGTGCACGACGACGTCGGCACCGAGGGCGAGCGGATGCTGGAGCACCGGCGTGGCGAAGGTGGAGTCGACGACGACGATCACCCCCCGGGCGTGAGCCGTGTCGACGGCGACGGCGACGTCGGTGATCAGGCACTTCGGGTTGGACGGAGTCTCGACCCACCAGACGTCGCCGGCCTCGAGGCCCTCGGGCCGGGCGAGCGCCCACGCTCCACGGGCCGCCTCGGCCTCCACGAAGTCCCTCGTGCCGTGATACACGTCGTCGGGCAGGGCGATGCGGACCGGCCGGATCCATCGCAGCACGGAGGCGATCGCAGCCATGCCCGACGGGTAGGCGACGGCGTGCCCGCCCTCCAGCGCTCCGAGCACCGACTCGAGGCGCCGGGCGACCTCGGGGTCGCCGCGCCGGTACACCGCCGAACCACCGGCGCGGTCGAACGTCGTCGACGGCCGCAGCGGCGGAGCCACGTCGGGCAGCTCGGCCACGTCGCGGTCCGCGTGGAGCGCCGTCGTCGCCGGATCCCGCTCGTCCATGGGGCCTCCTCGCAGAGGGCCCACGGTACCGCTCAGGCGTTCAGCGCCGCCGCCCGGTCGGCAGCCGAGATCGCACCCGTCCGGCGCGTCCCGGGCCCGGCGAGGCCTCCCTCGGGTCGATCTGGGCGAACAGCGGGGCCGTCCTGACCCGGAGGGCGGGAGCCAGGCCGTGTTCTCGGGGAACTCCTCCGGGGTGGGCAGGTCGATGACCGAGGAGCCGGTCGGTGTCTGGACCAC
>DATHYU010000028.1:0-4370 GCA_035458965.1 Acidimicrobiia bacterium
GGGTCCTTCTCCGGATCGGCCGCGGCCATATCTCCACCGGTGGGCCCATGCGTGCCCTGCTGCTCACCGCCACGGGGCGCCGCTCCGGTCACCCGCGCACCGTGCCGCTCTTCTACGTGCCGGCGGGACCGGGTTGGGCCGTCGTGGACACGAACTACGGGCGATCGCCACGGCCGGCATGGTCGCTGAATCTCGGCGCCGATCGACTCTGCACCGTGCGTGTCGGGGGCCACGACCACCCGTGCACGGCTCGGGTCGCAGAGGGCGATGAGCGGGAGCGCCTGTGGACGGACCTCCTGGAGATCTGGCCCGTCTACGGCGAGTACGCGGCCGGCATCGACCGAGCGCCCCACGTGTGGGTCGTCGAGCCCGTCTAGAAGCCGTTCACTCGGCGCCCGTTCCCGCCGTCCAGTCCGCGTAGAGGCCGGCGTACACCCCGCCGAGCGACATGAGCGTGGCGTGTGGGCCGCGCTCCACCAGTCGGCCTCCGTCGAAGACGAGGACCTCGTCGCTCGCCTCGGCCGTCGAAAGCCGATGCGCCACGGTGAGTGACGTCCGGCCTTCGGTCAGCCGCTCGATCGCCCGGCGGAGCGAGACCTCGAGCGCCGGGTCCACGGCCGAGGTGGCCTCGTCGAGCACCAGGAGATCGGGATCGGCGATCCACGCCCGCACGAGCGCGACGAGTTGGCGCTCCCCCGCCGACAGCTGGCCGCCCCGCTCACCGACGGGCGTGGCGAGCCCGGACGGGAGCGACGCCACCCAGTCGGAGAGCCCGAGATCCCCGAAGGCCGCAGCGACCTCGGCATCGCCTGCGCCGGGGCGTCCGTACCGCACGTTGTCGGCGATCGACACGTCGAACAGGAATCCCTCCTGAGGAACGTAGGCGACCCGCTCGCGCAGGGACGAGAAGGCGACCAGGTCGACGGGCACCCCGCCGATCTCGATGACACCGTCGTCGGGGTCGAGAAGCCGGGTGACCAGCTTGGCGAACGTGGTCTTCCCGGAGCCGGTCTCGCCGACGATCGCGACCCTGGTCCCCGCCGGAATCGTGGCGGCGACGCCGTCGAGGACGTCGCTGTCGGCGCCCGGGTACCGGTACCGGAGACCGGTGACGGCGACGTCGAGCCCTCCCGGAGGGAGGTCGAGCCCGTCCACGGGATCGGCCACGTCCACCGGGGTGTCGAGCACCCGCAGGATGCGCCGGACACCCGCGCCGGCGGTCTGCGCCGAGTCGAGCGTCTCGACGAGCATCTGGATCGGGCCGACGAGGAGGTTGACGAGAAAGAGGAACGCGAGGAGCGTCCCCGCGGTGACCCCCGCGCCGGCGCCCAGCCAGACACCCACGGCGATCACGGAAGCCGTGATCGCCCCGGCGAAGAGCTCCGCCGAGGAGAAGAGGACGGCGCCGAGGCGTCCCGTGCGGAACTCCGTGGCGAACTGGCGATCGAGCGCGTCCCGCAGGCGCCTCAACGTGGTCTCCTCCGCGCCATGTGCCCGCACCGCCGGAAGGCCGGTGATGGCCTCCGAGAGCGCCGACAGCGAGTCGGCGACGCGCTCGCGCACCCGGTCGTGCGCCCGGGAGAGGATCCGCTGGAACCAGCTCAGGAGCACGGCGTAGACGACGACGCCCCCCACGACGAGCAGAGCCAGCTGCCAGCGGTACCAGGCCATGACGATGACGGCGAGCGACACCTGGGCGCTTCCGACCAGCATCATCAGCCCGCCGAAGTCCATGAAGTCCTGGATGGTCGCGACGTCGGAGGTGACACGGGAGACGAGGGCGCCGCGCCGCTCGCCCTGGACGTGGAGCATGGAGAGGCGGTGGAGGTGTCGGAACGTGAGGACCCGGAGGTCCGACAGACCGTGCGCCGACGCGCGGGCGAGCCGGAGTTGGGCGGTGCGCCCGGCCACGGCGGCGACGAGGATGCCGGACACGCCGAGCAGCCCTCGAAGCGCGACCCCACCGACGTCGACGCCGCCTGCGGCGAGGATCTCGCTGTCGAAGATCTGCTGGACGACCACCGGCACCACGATCTGCATGGCGGTGCCGAGGACGACGAGTGCGACCGTCACGCCGAGGCCCCTACGGAAGACCGGAGCGAGTCGCAGCGCCCGCAGGAGTGCCCGGCCGGTCGTCAGTTCCGGTGCGGCCGTCACGTCCGCTCCCCCTCCGAGGCGCGAAGAGCCGCGTCCTGGTCGTACGCCTGGAGGAGTCGGGCGTACCCCGGCTGGCGACCGAGGAGGTCCTCGTGGGTGCCGTGGTCCACGATCCGACCCTCGTCCAGGAAGAGCACCTCGTCGGCGAGGACGATGCTCGAGCGCCGGTGGGCGACGATGACGACGGTGGCCGGCAGCTCGGCCAGGCCCAGCCCGCGAAGGATCTCCCCTTCGACCGACGGATCGACTGCGGAGGTCGCGTCGTCGAGGATCAGCAGCCGGGGCCGGCGGGCGAGGGCACGGGCGAGGGCGATCCGCTGGCGCTGGCCACCCGACAACGTGGTGCCCCGCTCGCCGAGGCGGGTTCGATACCCGTGCGGGAGGAAGCGGACGAACTCGTCGGCCGCGGCGAGCCGGGCGGCGTTCTCGATGGTCGCGTCGTCGACGTCGAGGCCGAGCGTGATGTTGCCGCGAACGTCGTCGTCGAAGAGGAACGCCTCCTGCGCCACGTAGCCGACCTCCTTCGGCAACTCCGACCGCGCGAACGAGCGCAGGTCGCGCCCATCGATGTGGATCGTCCCCGTCGACGGATCCCAGAGCCGGGCGAGCAGCATCGCGAAGGTCGACTTGCCCGACCCCGTGGGACCGACGACGGCAACGGTCTTGCCGGCGGGGATGTCGACGCCGAGATCGGCGAGGATCGGAAGACCGTGGTCGTAGGCGAATCCGATGCGGTCCCCCTCCACGGACGCGCCCGAGGGCTCCGGCGCCGCCCGCCGGTCACCGTGCTCGACCCGCTCGTCCACGTCGAGGACGGCCGCGACGCGTCGCCAACCCGCCAGGCTGTGCGCCATGTCCCACAGCACGAACCAGAGCATGAAGATCGGGACGGTCAGCAGCGACATCAGGTACGCGACGGTCACGAGCTCCCCGGGCGTCAACGCTCCGCTGCGGATGCGGAACGCCCCCACGATCACGAGGGTCAACGCAGAGATCGCCGGCGCCGCCTCGACGACGGCGTGATTGAGGGTCCAGAGCCGCGCGACGCGGACGATGTCGTCGCGTAGCCGCTCGGATGCCCCCCGGAGTCGCTCCGCCTCGTGATCCTCACGTCCCAGCGCCTTGACCGTCAGCGCGCCGTCGAAGCTCTCGTGGGCGACGTCCGACACGGCCCCGCGGCTCTCCTGGACCACCTCGAACGCCGAGAAGGTGGCCCAGCTGCCCACGACGTCGAACACGACGACCACGGCGATGATGCCCAGGGTCAGGAGCCCGAGGACCCAGTCGATGAGGAAGATGACCAGGACCGAGCCGATGAGGAGCAGCGTCGATCCGGTCCCGAACGGCAGAGGGGCCAGGATGAACGTGCCCTGCCGGGCGTCGGTCTCGGAGACCGACAGCAGGTCCCCGGTCGACTGGGAGCTGAACCAACGCAGCTCGAGGTCCATCTGGTGTTCCACCAGCCGGTAGCGGACGTCCGCCTGGGTGCCGTACTGCAGCCAGCCGGCGGCGGTGCGCCGCAGCACGATGCCCCCCGACTTCCAGGCGGCGACGCCGACGACGGCGGCCACCGCGCCCTGCCATCGCGACCCGATGGGCTCGCCCCCGTCGAGGACCGGGATGATGAGCTCGTCCGTCACGCGCCCAACGACGAAGGCTGCCAGCACGATCGCAGACGCGAACACGAGCGCACCGAAGACGGCGAGCGCGAACGACCACGGCCGGGCGCGGACGAACCGTCCGATCAGCCGGAACCCGTCGCGCAGGACGGAGCCGAGGGTCTCCCGGGGAGCCGTGGTCACGAGGAGCGCGATGCTAGGCGGCGATCATCCGGCATCCCCCCGGTAGCCTGCGCGTCATGCGCCGACTGATCGCTTTCACGCTGCTCGTGGCGGCCTGCGGCGGTAGCGCGCAGTCGGCTCCCCCGGCCGACGCCGTGAGGCTCGACGCCTCGGCGGCGATGGCGACGGTGACCGCGGCGTCCTTCACGATCGTGCGAGACGGTGCCCCCATCACGATCAGCGGCCTCGAGTTCGCATCCGCGACCGGCGTGTACGCCGCCCCTGACCGGGCCCGCGCCGTGCTCGAGGTGAAGGCCGGCGATGTCACGGCGCGGCTGGGGACGATCGCCGTCGGCGATCGGGTCTGGCTCACCGACCCGGTCACCGGTCGCTGGAACGAGCTCGATCCGGGCACCGGCTTCAACCCGGCCG
>DATHYU010000029.1:0-2593 GCA_035458965.1 Acidimicrobiia bacterium
GGGCCGGGTGGTGCGCTACGACCGCGTCGAGCGGCTGCCGGATCGCTGCAGGGAGGGGACGTTCTTCGACGGGGACCCGGTGGAGACCTTCGCCATCGTCGTCGAGGCCATGGAGAACCACTACGCCGGCGACCTGGATCCCGACTGGGAGAGGCGGAGCGATGCTCTGGCGGCGAGCCTCACCGCGGACGCGTCGCCCGAGGAGACCTTCAACGCCCTCACGGACCTGCTCGATCCTCTCGACGACCCCCAGGTGCGCATCGCCGTGGACGACGATCGCGACGGGGTCGCCGACATCGTGTGGCGGTCCTTCGAGGCGACGGGCACCGATCGTCTGCTGGCGGCGATCAGGGCCGGCGAGCGGCTGGCGTCGGTCGCGGGCACGCGCGGCGACGGCGCGCTGGTGGCCGGGCTCGTGACGGCCGACGTCGGATATCTCGCCGTCACCACCCTCGAGCCATTCACCGACGGGATCGTGGAGACCGGGGAGGACATTGCCGGAATCGTCGACGGGCTCGTCGAGTCGAGCACCCCCGACACCAAGCTCGTCATCGACCTGCGCGTCAATCCCGGCGGCGTCGAGGGCCTCGGGATGGTGATCGCTTCCCGATTCGTCCAGGAGGAGACGACCGTCGCCTCTCGCTCGGTGCGGGTCGAAGGCACCGACGACTACGTCGAGGCGGGGACCATCGTGATCCGGCCGACCCCCACCGGGACCTTCCCGGGCCCCTTCGTGGTGCTCATCGGGCCCGGGACGAGCGGTGCCGCCGAGATCCTCGCCCTCGCCCTGCGAACGGTCCCGGGGGCCGTGTTCGTGGGAGAGCGGACCGCCGGGAGCCCGTCACCGATCCTCGCCCGTGCCCTGCCGACCGATTGGGCCCTCGGCCTCCCCAACCTGCGCACGGCCGACGCCGCCGGCATCGGCTACGACGGCATCGGGATCCCGCCCGACGAGTTCGTCGTCACCACGACGGCCGACCTCGACGCAGGTCGTGATCCGGCGCTCGATCGCGCCGTTGCGATCCTCTCGGAGTAGCCGGGCGCGCCTTCGGCTGTCTGCTTCCGGCCGTCCTCACCAATCCTGATCGGCGATCGCCATGAGCGACCCCTCGAGGGTGCCGATGACGACGATGCCGTCCTGGGAGACCGCCGGCGACGACAGCACGGAGTAGGTCCCCTCGGGCCCCCAGTCGCAGAACCCGCTCTCGGAGTACTCCGGTGGGAAGACGCCCCGGGCCTGGGAGTCGCCCAGGAACATCGACCACACCACGGTCCCCGTCTGGAGGTCGATGCCGTAGATGCCGCCGTCATGGCGGGGGAGCACCACCTGGTTCGAGACCACGGCCGGCGAAGGCCAGTGGGGGTAGCAGAACGAGCCGGAGTCGACCTTCCATCGTGTCACGCCGTCTTGGAGCCCGAGGGCGACGATGCCCTGGGAGTAGGTCTCGCCGTAGATGACGAGATCTCCCGCCGAAGCCGGCGAGCTGCGGATGTTGCCCCACTCGGGCTTGAGGGCGGCGTCGTCCGTTCCGATCCAGAGGTCGACACCGGTCTCGAGGTCGAGCGCGATGATCGCCGGGTCCGCGTAGACGTCGTCGCGGACGAGCGACAGGAGGATGACGCCGTCCGCGATGGTGGGGGCGGCGAAGATCTTGGTGGTCGGCGTGATGTCGCGGCCGCGCACGACCTTGCGCCAGAGCTCGTTGCCCTCGAGGTCCAGGGCGAGGACCTCGCGCTGCTCTCCCACGACGACGATGGTCTGTCCGTCGCTCGCCGGACCGCCGCGGATCGCACCGTCGACCTGCTCTTCCCACAGCCGGCGTCCGTTGGCGATGTCGTAGGCGATGACGAGCCCGTCGCCGTCGCCGACGACGACCGTGTTCCCCAGGATGAGCGGCGAGCCGAAGACCGCCTTGTCGTGGGTGTCCGACCAGAGCGCCCGCCCGGCGAGGTCGGTGATGGAGGCGTCGATGGCCCACACCTTTCCCTCGTCACCGGTCGCGACGACGACGTCGTTGGCGAAGCTCACTCCGTTGACGTCGAGCGATGCCTCGAAGAACCATGCCTGGCGGCCCGTGGCCAGCTCGAAGGCGTAGACGCCGTCCTTGACGTCGCTGTCGAACTGCGCGATGCCTGCGCTCCCGACGAAGACCCGCCCGTTGCCGATCACGGGGTTGTTGAGCCAGCCCTGGACGCCGACGTCCGCGGTCCACAGGATGCGAGGCGTCTCGATGGTGGGCGCGATCACACATCCGGTACGCGCCGCGTTCCCCTGGAACGTGTTCCACTCGGTCGTGAGCGGCTCCGGGCAGGTCGCATCGGCCAGGAGGGCGTCACCGGCGAGGGTGGTGGTCGTCTCGACCGGTGTGAGGAGCGAGGGCACCGTCACGCCCTCGGAGACCGTTTGGGAGGTGAGCCGGTCGTCCGGCCGGGTGAGGAGCCACCAGATGCCGACGATCACCGCGACCACGACCAGCATCGCCAGGATCGGCATGATCCGCCCGCGGCGGCTCCCCGCGTAGAAGATGGTCTCGCCGTGACGGCGTCCTACCCGGTCGAAGAAGCTGATGTAGCCGCGTCGTCTACTCACCGT
>DATHYU010000030.1:0-5789 GCA_035458965.1 Acidimicrobiia bacterium
TACCTCCGGTCGGTCATCGAGTCGGATCGGCTGCTCGTGACCGACGTCGCCAGGGAGGTCGCCGACCTCATCCGCGGCGGTCCGGTGCCGTGGCACCTCAAGCCGATCTGGGCGTTCATCTCCTTCGCCGCGATCGGGACGCTGCCCGAGGAGGTCCGGCGGCTCTACGGCTTCCGCTTCGGCCCGATCCGGCGGAGGGTCCTCCGCGCCAACCTCTGGGTCCTCAAGCGCGTGCGTCCCTTCCTCCCCAAGCGGTTGAGGTGGATCCTCCCCGCCCAGATCGCCGAGCGTCGCGCCAACGGCGAGGAGATCGCCATGCCCCGCCCCCAGGCCTGATCGAGGCACTGTCGGCGGCGTCACGGCTCGACGGCGAAACCGAGCGCGTCCGACAGCTCGGCCAAGGCCTCGTCGGGGTCGCCCACCTTGATGGTCGTCATGCCCATGGCCCTCGCCGGCTTGAGGTTCGTGCCGATGTCGTCGAGGAAGACGCACTCGCCGGGATCGACGCCGAGCCGCTCGCAGGCGATCTCGTAGATGCGGGGATCGGGCTTGCGGATCCGCTCGACGGCGGACTCGACGAAGGCATCGAATCGGTCGGCGAGACCGCTCCACCCCGCATCGTCGGCCTTCCAGTTGTTCGTGATGACGCCGACGCGCAGTCCCGCCGCCCTCAGGCGCTCCACCGCCGCGAGCATGCGGGGCCGCGGCTGCGCCGCCTCGGCGATCACCCGCAACACCTCGGCGCCGTCGACCTCGTGGCCGCGGTCGCGTGTCTCGTCGGTGAACTCGGCGGCGAACTCCGCCGCGGTGATGTCGCCGCGCTCGAGCCGGAAGAAGGCGCCGTCCTCGCCCATCGTGAGCACGTGCTCGGCAAGCCACCGCTCCGGAATCCCGAGCCGCTGTTCGAGGTCGCGGAACCCCGAGAACGGCGATCCAAGGATCACCCCTCCGAGGTCGAAGATCACCGCCCGAATCACCTGCTCATCCTCCCGGCACCCGGTCCAAGCTCCAGAGACGTCGTGATACGAGACCGTAACTCCGGAGCAACCGCTGGGGGCGACGGCATGGGCTCCCTCCTCGCGTACCCTGGTCGGATGCTCGACGTCGTCGTGGTCGGAGCCGGACCGAACGGGCTCACCGCCGCCGCCGCCCTCGCGTCCGACGGCCGCTCGGT
This sequence comes from Acidimicrobiia bacterium, assembly GCA_035458965.1. GTDB lineage: Bacteria > Actinomycetota > Acidimicrobiia > Spongiisociales > UBA11373 > DATHYU01. Next base: position 1,175 of record DATHYU010000030.1, read on the forward strand.
CCATGTCGTCGAGGCCGCCGCCACGATCGGCGGCGGCACGAAGACCGAGGAGCTCACCCTCCCCGGATTCCGCCACGACGTCTGTTCGGCCATCCACCCGCTGGGAGCGGCATCACCCGCCTTCGCGGCTCTCGGCCTCGAGCGCCACGGCCTCCGCTGGATCCACCCGACGATTCCCCTCGCCCACCCCCTCGACGACGGCACCGCCGTCGTTCTGCATCGTTCGATCGACGAGACCGCCCTCGGCCTCGGCGGGGATGCCGCGGCGTACCGGAAGCTCGTCGGCCCGCTCGCCGATCACTGGGAGCAGACCCGTGATCGCGCCCTCGACCACCCGCTTCGATCCGCCTTCCACCCGGTGTCCGGCCTCCGCCTCGGACGGCGAGCACTGCCGTCGGCAACGTTCGTCGTCCGAAGGTTCGAGGGGGACCGGGCCCGTGCGCTCCTCGCCGGACTGGCCGCCCACGCCATTGCGCCCCTGCACCGCTGGGGGACGGCGGGCGTCGGGGTGGTCCTCGGTGCAGCCGCCCATGCCGGCGGATGGCCGATCGCCGCCGGCGGCTCCCAGACCATCGCCGACGCCCTCGCCGCGAAGCTGGCATCGGACGGAGGGACGGTCGAGACCGACCGGCGCGTCGGCTCGCTCGACGAGCTCCCCGAGGCCCGGGCGGTGCTCCTCGACACGGCGCCTGCCGCTGCCGTCGCCATCGCCGGCGACCGGATGCCGCGCCGGATCCGAAAGCGAATGATGCGGTTCCGGCACGGGGCGGGATCGTTCAAGCTCGATCTCGTGCTCGACGGCCCGATCCCGTGGACGGCCGAAGCCGCCCGCCATGCCGGGACCGTCCATGTTGGCGGGACATTCGAGGAGATCGCCGAAGGCGAACAGCGAATCGGAGCCGGCGAGATGCCCGAGCGCCCCTTCGTGCTCGTCGCCCAACAGAGCCGGTTCGACCCCTCCCGCACCCCCGACGATCGGGAGGCCGTCTGGGCCTACTGCCACGTGCCGGCCGGTTGGGACGGGGATGCCACCGACGCCGTGCTCGACCAGATCGAGCGGTTCGCCCCCGGCTTCCGGGACCGGATCGTCGCCACGCACGTGATGGGCCCGGGCGCCCTCGAGGAACACAACCCGAACTACGTCGGCGGCGACATCGCCGGTGGCGAGGTGACACTCGCAAGCCTGCTCTTCCGCCCGCGCCCTGCGATCGACCCGTACCGCATCGGCGACGGGATCTGGCTCTGCTCGTCGTCCACCCCGCCGGGTGCCGGCGTGCACGGGATGTGCGGCTGGCACGCCGCCTCCTCCGTCGGCTCCTCGCTGGGATGAGCGGCCTCGCGCTCCGGCGCGCCGTTCCCGGAGACGCCGAGCTGCTGGCCATCATCTCGCAGCGCGCCTTCGACAGCGATGTCGCCATCGGCGCCCCGGGACCGGGCGGCCCGCCCGGCTACACCGACCCCGAGTGGCAGCGCTCGATGATGAACCGGGGTGATTACCTGTGCCTCACCCTGGGCGACGCGATCGTCGGCGGAGCCATCGTGTTCGACATGGAGCCCGGCCACCACGACATCGGCCGGATCTTCCTCGACCCCGACCATCACCGGAAGGGACTCGGGAGCCAGGCGATGCGCCTGGTCATGGCCAGGTATCCGAAGGTTCGCCGATGGACCCTCGACACCCCGGCATGGAACACACGCACCCGCGCCTTCTACGAGCAGCTCGGGTTCACCGAGTACGGCCGCCGTCCCGTCGGCGGCGACTTCGAGCTCATCCTCTACGAGCTGCGGGCCGGGGCGTGAGCACTTCGATGCTCGTTCACCTGCACCGGCGTGCCGTCGGGATCCTTGAGGAGCACGCTGCGGCCGAAGGGCTGCTCGCGGATCGGCTCGACCGGCTCGATGCCTTCGTCGCCCACCCGGGCGACGAAGTCCTCCAACGGTTCCGTGGTGACCAGCGCCAGCTCCACGCGTCCCCGGACCGGGAGACCTTCGACATGATGGATGCCGAGGGAGGCGTCACCCACCGAGAACGACGTCCACGCGTCCGACTGATACCCGGGCTCGTGCCCGAGCACGACCGCGTACCAGGTGACCGCCCGGGCCACGTCCTGGGTGTACACGATGGGCTGCAGGCGCATCAGTCCCTCCACTTCCCCGGCTTGTCACGGATGGAGCCGAAGCCGAGCCGGTCACAGAAGGCCAGAAAGCGGTCGCGGGGGACCCCGTGCCACTCGAGGTCCTCCAACGACTCGGCGAGCGGCACATCGGTGCGAAGCGTCGCGAGCTCCCGGTACAGCAATGCATCGTCCATGCCGTCTCGCAGCGCCTCGACGAGGCGCTCGGCTCCCCTCACCTTGGGGCCCCATGCCGACGCGTCGAGTGGGATGTCCTCGAGGTGGGGGTACTCGGCGAGCACGAGCGACGAGGACTTCGCTCCCCAGCCGCGCAGGCCCGGCAAGCCGTCGGCGCTGTCGCCGACGAGGGCCAGATAGTCGGGAATCGACTCGGGAGCGACCCCGAATTTCTCCCAGACACCCGCCTCGTCGATGATCTTGCCCTTGCGCCGGTCGAAGCCGACGACGTGCTCACCCGACACGCATTGGGCGAGGTCCTTGTCCGGGGTCATCATCACGACTCGTTCGGTCGCGCCTGCGTACCGCGCCGCGGCGGTGGCGATCGCGTCGTCGGCCTCGAACTCGATCATCGACCACACGGTGACACCGATCGCCGCCATCCCCTCCTCGGCGATGGGGAACTGTGAGAGCAGGTTCGAAGGCACGCCCTCTTCGGTCTTGTAGCCGGGGAACCGGTCGTTGCGGAACGACCGGATCCGGGTGTCGAAGGCGGCGGCCAGGTGGGTGACCCCGTTGTCCTCGAGCAGCGTCAGGGTGCTCTGCAGCAGGCCGTGGACCGCCCCGATCTCGTCGCCCTCGGGCGTCTTGCGCGGCGGCGCGCCGAAGTACGAGCGGAACAGCTCGTACGTCCCGTCGAGCAGATGCACCTGCATACGGGGAGGGTAGAGGGGGATCGCCCGCGCCGTCCGGGCGTTTGCCGAATCGCTGTCGGAAACCTTCACCGATACGCTCGGGTTCCCTATGGCACAGGCCACCATGCCGACCGTACGCTCCTGGCTCCGACCGCTCTACCTCCTCCTGGGATTGGTGAGCCTCGGCATCGCGCTCATCGGGATCTTCCTGCCGCTGATCCCCACGACCGGGCCCGTGCTGCTGGCGGCCTTCTTCTTCGCCAGGTCGTCGGAACGCCTCCACTCGTGGATCCTCGATCATCCCCGGTTCGGACCGTTCGTGCGGGACTTCCAGGAGGGCCGGGGCATTCCCCTGCGCGGCAAGATCGTCGCCGTCTCCGCGATGACGCTGGCCTTCGGCTACGGGACGATCTTCGCGCTCAGCAACCTCTGGGCCCGGATCGCCTTCGTCGCGGTCGGTGTCTGGGCGATCTGGTACGTGCTCCACTTCCCGACCGCTCCAGCCCGGTCCGCAGAGGAGTCCCGGTAGCCTCACGAGGGTGAAATCCCGGCGACGCCCCCAGATGGTGATCGGCGAGGCCCGATTCACCAGCAGGGCCTTCTCGAACCGGTGGCAGGTGCTCGTCCGTGGCGAGATGCAGGCCACGCTGCAACGGGACCCGAGCCGTCATGTCTCGACCGCGCTCCTCGCCGACGGAACCGCCCTCGAGCTCGCTCCAGAGGGGTGGGGCACCGTCGTCGCCCGCGCCGGCGAGGAGGAGTGGGGGCGGATCGTCCGGACCTCGTGGTGGGGCCGATCGTGGGAACTGAACGCCGGTGGGTTCGCCTGCGAGCTGCGAAGCGACCCGCTCCCCCGCCGGTGGTCGATCCGGATCGGTTCCGAGCCGGTCGGCTCGCTGACCGGCGGCCGGCTCACCTACAACCACCTCGAGATCCACACCGACATCGGCGTCCCATTGACGGCCCTCATCCTCGCCTGGCACGTCCTCGCCCGGCCCTGGGAGCAGGCCGCGGCTCCAGGGACCCTCGTCCGCCGATGAGCCTCATCTCGACGGCCGACCTCGCTGCCCGGCTCGACGACCCGACGCTGCGAATCGCCGACTGCCGGTGGTATCTCGGCGATGGCGACCGCGGCCGCCGCGCCTACGCCGACGCGCACATCCCCGGGGCGCTCCACGTCGACCTCGAACGCGATCTCTCTCGGTTCCCCGGCCCCGGCCGTCATCCCCTTCCCGGGCGCCAGGTGTTCGCCGAGCGACTGGGAGCCCTCGGGATCGGCGACCGGCACACGGTCGTCGCCTACGACGATCGAAGCGGCGCCGTGGCCTCCCGGCTGTGGTGGATGCTTCGCGACGTGGGGCACAGAGACGTCGCGGTCCTCGACGGCGGGCTGGAGGCGTGGCTGGCGGAGGGCCGTCCGGTGACGGCGGATGTCCCATCGCACGGGCCTGCCGCGCTCACCGTCCGCCCCGGACCGACGCGGTCCATCGACCGCACCGGCATCGCTGCGGCGGAGGGCGGCCTCGTGCTCCTCGACGCCCGGGCGCCCGAGCGGTACCGGGGCGAGACCGAGCCCATCGACCCCCTCGCCGGGCACATTCCCGGTGCCCGAAGTGCTCCGTTGGACGG
>DATHYU010000031.1:0-3515 GCA_035458965.1 Acidimicrobiia bacterium
TTGCCGCCCTTACCGTGCTCGTCACCGCCTGTTCGAGCGGTCCCGAGGAGATCGGGCGCACCGGTGACACGGTCTTCACCATCGACGATCTGCTCGCGCTCTACGAGGAGGGGTGGTTCGACGGCGACGCCATCGAGATCAACGAGGACCGCCGGACGGACCTCTTCCGCCTGCTCGCCATCGAGACCCTCGTCCAGGCGGCGGCGGCCGACTTCGGCATCGTCGCGGACCCCACGGCCGTCCAGGGCCTCATGGACGAGCGCATGGCGGAGATCGATGCCGCCGGCGCGACCGTCGCAGATCTCCTCGGGGTCCCGGGAGCCTCGGACGAGATGCTCCGCCTCAACTCCGAGTTCGGCGTGGTGCGGCGCGACGTCATCGACGAGCTGCTGAGGGACGAGGCGTTCATCCAGGAGCTCTACGGCGATGGCCGCGGGGTGACGACGGTCTGCGTCCGGCACATCCTCGTCGACACCCAGGACCAGGCGGAGGAGGTCGCCGGGCGTCTCGAAGCGGGCGAGGACTTCGCCGCCCTCGCCACCGAGGTCTCGACCGACACGGCGACCCCTGGCGGCGACCTCGGCTGCTCGCCGGCCTCGCGGTATGTCGAGACCTTCGCCTTCGCGAGCCTGCAGGCCGAGATCGGTGAGATCTTCGGGCCGGTCGAGTCACAGTTCGGGTTCCACGTGCTGATCGTCGACGACCGCACGGCGCCGACGTTCGAGGAGGTGCTGGCGAATCCCGCGGCCTATGTCCCGGAGTCGGAGGCCGACTTCCTGTGGGGTGACTGGTTCAACGCCGTGCTCCAGGACGCCGAGGTGGAGGTCTCCGAGCGGTTCGGCTCGTGGACCCCCGTCGGCATCGCCCCGCCCGAAGCGTGAGCCGGATCCTCGTCGTCGGTCTGGGCCCCGCCGGCCTCGACCGGGTGCCCGGCCATGTGCTCGAGCGGCTCCTCGATCCCGCCGTTGCCGTGGTCGCCCGCACGCTCGACCACCCGGCGGCGGCCGAGCTCGCCTCGCGCCGCAGCGTCGAGTCCGCCGACGACCTGTACGAGTCCGCCGAGACGTTCGACGAGGTCTACGAGTCCATCGTCGAGCGCGTGCTCGAGCGGTCGGCTTCGGGCCCTGTCGCCTACGTCGTGCCCGGCAGCGCCCTGGTGGGGGAGCGGGCCGTCTCCCTGCTGCGCGAGCGCGGGAGCGACATCGAGATCGTGCCGGGGGAGTCGTTCCTCGATCTCGTCTTCGACCGCACCGGCCTCGATCCCTTCGACCGCGGATTCCAGCTCCTCGACGCCCGAGATCTCGAGGAGCCGCTGCTCCTGCACGTTCCGACGGTGATCGTGCAGGTGGACACGCCGCTCGTGCTGGCCGAGGCCGTGGATGCGCTCCAGCGCCTGTTGCCGGCCGAGACGGCCGTCACGGTGCTCACCGATCTCGGCGGTGCGGACGAGCGCGTCGCGGCGGTGCCGCTGGCAGACCTCCGGCCCCACCACGCCGGCCTCCGGACCTCGCTGCTCGTCGACCACGCGCCGGTGGGATGGCCGGGCCTCGTCCGGACGAACGCCCGGCTCCGCGTCGAATGCCCGTGGGATCGGCGCCAGACCCATCACAGCCTCGCGAAGCATCTCCTCGAGGAGGCCCACGAGACCCTCGAGGCGGTCGAGGCGCTGCCTGCGGGCGCCCCTGAGGGCGATCCCGACATCGCCGGCTATCTCGAGCTGGAGGAAGAGCTCGGGGATCTCCTCCTCCAGGTCGTCTTCCATGCGACGCTCGCAGGCGAGGCCGGGATGTTCGGGGTGGAGGAGGTGGCCGAGGGGATCCGCCGCAAGCTCGTGCGGCGCCATCCGCACGTGTTCGGCGACCTCGAGGTGCATGAGGCCGAACAGGTGATGGCGAATTGGGAGCAGCTGAAGCAGGCGGAGAAGGAGCGCGAGTCGCTCCTCGACGGGGTGCCGGGGGCGCTCCCCGCCCTCGCCCGCGCCCACAAGCTCCAGAGCCGGGCCGCCACCGTCGGATTCGACTGGCCCGACCTCGACGGTGTCGTGGCCAAGGTCCACGAAGAGCTCGACGAGGTGCTCGCGGACCGTGACATCCCGGACCGGGCGGCCGCGGAGGTCGGCGACCTGCTGTTCGCCGTCGTGAATCTGGCGCGACGTCTCGGCGTCGATCCCGAGCAGGCGCTCCGGACTGCTTCGGGGCGGTTCGAGCGCCGATTTCGGGCCATGGAGGAGGGGGGTAGCCTGGCCGGGCTCTCCCTGGAAGAGCTCGACGCGCGGTGGGAGGCGGCCAAAGCCGCCGAGATGCTCGGCGATCCAGGACACGACCGGTAGTTTTTATCCACAAGGAGGGACCGTGACGACGATCGAGAGGATCCGGGCTCGCGAGATCCTCGATTCCCGGGGCAATCCCACCGTCGAGGCCGAGGTCGTGCTCGTCGACGGGTCGTTCGGACGCGCCGCCGTGCCGTCGGGGGCTTCCACCGGAGCGCTCGAGGCGATCGAGCTTCGCGACGGGGGATCGAGGTACGCCGGCAAGGGCGTCCAGCAGGCGGTTGCCAACGTCAACGATGTGATCGCTCCGGAGATCGCGGGCATGGATGCCACGGACCAGGTGGCGATCGACCAGCGGATGCTGGACCTGGACGGCACCCCGAACAAGGGCAAGCTCGGGGCGAACTCGATCCTCGGGGTGTCGCTGGCGACGGCGCGGGCGGCTGCCGCCGGCCTCGGCATCCCCCTCTTCCGCTACCTCGGCGGACCGTCGGCACGAGTGCTGCCCGTGCCCCTGCTCAACGTCCTCAACGGTGGCGCGCACGCAGCGAACTCCGTGGACATCCAGGAGTTCATGCTCGTCCCCGCCGGCTTCCCGACCTTCGGCGAATCGCTGCGGGCGGGCGTCGAGGTCTATCACGCCTTGAAGAAGGTGCTCGCAGGCCGCGGGATGTCCACGAACATCGGTGACGAGGGCGGCTTCGCCCCCAACCTGGCCGAGAACCGTGACGCACTCGAGGTGCTCGTCGAGGCCGTGGGCGCGGCCGGCTACGAGGTCGGTTCGCAGATCGCCTTCGCCCTCGATGTCGCCGCCACCGAGATCTACCGCGAGGGCCGCTACCAGCTCGAGGGCTCCCAGCTCACCTCCGAGGAGATGGTCGACTACCTCGCCGGGCTGGCCGCCGACTTCCCGCTCGTGTCGATCGAGGACGGCCTCGCCGAGGACGACTGGGAGGGTTGGGAGGTTCTCACCCACCGGCTCGGCCGGCGACTCCAGCTCGTGGGCGACGATCTCTTCGTCACAAGCGAGGACCTGCTGCGCAAGGGGATCGACCGCGGGGTGGCGAACGCGATCCTCATCAAGGTCAATCAGATCGGATCGGTTTCCGAGACGCTCCACGCGATGGAGCTCGCCGAGCGGTCGTCGTACGGCCGGATGGTCAGCCACCGGTCCGGCGAGACCGAGGACACGTTCATCTCCCACCTCGTGGTGGGCACGAACGCCGGCCAGATCAAGACCGGGGCA